>JAHLFD010000242.1:0-4099 GCA_018883975.1 Candidatus Niameybacter stercoravium | reverse complement strand
ATCCAATAATACGGTCTGCATCACGTACAGCTGACACCTCTGGTGTTGTTACGACAAGTGCACGATCCGCTCCTGCTACGGCATTTTTAAAGCCTTGTTCAATGCCTGCTGGGCAGTCTACAATAATATAGTCAAAATCTTCTTTTAATGTATCACAAAGTTTTTTCATCTGCTCAGGGCTTACTGCATCTTTATCTCTTGTTTGTGCAGCAGGTAATAAGTAGAGCCCTTCATAACGCTTGTCCTTAATAAGTGCTTGTTTAATACGGCATCTGCCTTCTACAACATCTACCAAATCATACACAATGCGATTTTCAAGACCCATAACCACATCTAAATTTCTAAGACCAATATCTGCATCTAAAAGAACAACTTTCTTTCCTAATAAGTTTAATGCAGTACCAATATTAGCGGATGTTGTCGTCTTACCTACGCCGCCTTTACCTGATGTAACTACGATTACTTGACTCATGTTTTTCCCCCTCTTATTCTTTCTGTTATCTTATTCTATCATATGATTAAGTGTTTTAAAATCTATTTCTTCTACATATATTTGGTCTTCATTCACATAGGCTATCTGTGGCATTTCATCCTTCATCCGACTTACACTCTCTCCCTCTGGTGACTGCGCAATCACATTTCGAATACCAATCTGCATGGGATACATATGGTTAGCCAGTATAAAAGGGGTTTTAAACTGCTCATCAAGTCCTGCATGGACTTTCCCATTCAAGGTTCCCATTACAATTACATTACCACCTGCTGTAATGACCCCGCCGGGGTTAATATCCCCTATTACAACAACACTCCCGGCAAAGTCTATATGTTGACCAGAACGAACAATACCATAATGATATTTGGTTAAAGAAACATTAGGCCTTTCTAACTCTTCACCAATCCATTTCAAATAGTCTTCCCTTTTATCACTACTACTTTGTTCAAATTCATGAATAAAGGCTACATTTAAGATATTCTGATTAGCAAGTAAGCTCATAAGCTCATCCTGCTGCTCTTTAGAAAGCTTTCTGCCTTTAAAACGCATATTAACTTTTGCACCACTAAAAAACTTTTTTGAACTTTCTAGCTTGGTTATAAAGTTGTCTAATAGTTCATCAAAAGGTGCATGTGCATCAAGCATGACTGTAATTCCATCTATAGATCCTTTAAACACTACAAGGTTTTCCATATTACGTCTCCCCCTTTATTCAACAAACATATTATCTAATGTCATTTTGGGCACTTCTTTGCCTAAACTAAAGTATTCTGTCAAAATATCTCTTGTAATAAGCTGTCCATAAGTCCCTTGTCCATTTGCATTATATACAGTTGTTACTACTGCAATCTGTGGGTCTTTATATGGCGCAAAACCTACAAACCAGCTATGTTCATATTTGCCTTCCTGCGCAGTTCCCGTTTTACCTGCTACTTCTATATCAAAGTCTTTAAATGTATGACGGGCTGAACCAAGTGTACCATGTGTTACAGCATACATACCTTCGTAAATATGCTCTAATGTTGAGGCCTTAAGATTTAAAGTATTATATACTACAGGCTCAGTAGCCATATAGCCTAGATCTTCTTTAACCTGATTGATTCCACTAATAACACGTAAGTCATGCACATTTTTGCCATTTGCAAGGGCTGCAATATAGCGCGCCATCTGCAGCGGTGTGAAGGCATTATCACCTTGCCCAATAGCTGTACGGACTGTTGTACCATCTTTCCAGTCTAATCTTAATCCTGACAGAATTTCATTTGTAATATAGTTAATTAAGTTACTTTTCACTTTTTCTATCAAATAACCACGATAAATTGCTTCATCCTCATCTAAAGTTTCAAGACGTCTTTTAACTTCTTTTACAACTTCTCCATTAGGGTCTGTTTTAAACTGTCTATTGTAAAGTGTATTGTAAGCATATTCATAACCATCTAAAATATCATAAACATCTATCTTATCTACAATTTCTTTAATTTGTGTATCCAGGTGGTCTGAAATCATCTCACCTATAACCTCTGTAATTTGAACTTTAGCTTTATTTTTCAAAGATTTTTCTTGTGTATCATTAATTGTTCCTTGAAGTATTTTTTCTAGATATTCATTAGATTTGGTTTGAAGGCTAAGCTGTATTTGCTTATAGGCATTTTCAATGAGACTTTCTAAATGATCTTCAAAACCATCTTGCAATACAGGCTCTAACTGTCTTTTGAGCTCGTACTGAGCTAAATAATCAATTTGCTCGTTTAAAGAAGGGCCACTTTGTGAAACAATTGGATAAATGCCTTTCTCCATTTCAGCCAGTACATCTTCTACATATCCTGCCATACGCTCTTCTTCTGCTTTTCTTAAAATAGAAAATTGTTCAGCTACTTGATTTTTAACTAAGTTATATGGTGTTGAAATATTTGGAGGTGACTCTGCAAGTTCGATACCTGTCTTTTTATCTAGTCCAAACATCTCTACATATTTAGTGAGCATATCAATCCCACCATAAGGCGTTTTGCCTTTTAAGCCTAAACGATAAGCTACCTCATAGAAGTAATAGTTACAAGATACTTCTAACGCTTTATTAAGATTAGTGTTACCGTGTCCACCGCCTGTATTAGTGTGAATCCAACATTTTGGAGCAGGTGTTCCTACTTTTTCATATACACCAGTATCATAAATTAGGGTGTCAGGTGTAACTACTCCTTCTTCAAGACCTGCAATACCTGTAATCATTTTAAAAGTAGATCCTGGCGCCTTAGCTGTCATAAGTGCTCTATTCCATAGCATACTTCTACTATCAAAAAGTGTATTATAATAACGGTTAAAGTTAGTAGTCATTTGATTAGCATCATAAGATGGATAACCTACTAAGGCTAGTACTTCTCCTGTATGCACATCTACAACTACACTTGCAGCACTAGATGGCATAATAGACATCTGGTTTGGCTTTAGCCCTCCTGTTTCAAGTTGCTGAATTAAAGTTCCTTCCGTTGTACCTTGTCGATTGTTCATAAAGTTAGTAACTGTTTGTTCTGACAGGTTAAGTGCGCCTTGTTCATTAAGTGCAAGAAGAATTTCTTTTTCAGTAAAATCTCCTGTTCCTTCATCTACAAGTTGAATAAGGAGATCAAGTGCACTCATAGTTTCCTTAATGACTGCATCTAGGCTATTGTATTTTTCCATAAGCCTTGTATAAAGCTGCTTTTGTATACTATCTTCTTTAGCTTCATCCATTTGCTTCAGATTAAGCTGACTACTTTCTAGCATAGAAACAATCATTTCTTTACTAGATACTGCCTCAACCTTATCATTTCCACCTTTAAGTCTTTCAATTAAAGCTTCACTTAGGTTTCTCTCAATACTTTCATAGGCTACTTTCTGAAGGTCTAAATCAATAGTTAGAAACACATCATTTCCTGGAATAGCCTCATCTTTTTCTATAGTGTGTACACGTCTTCCTACGTTATCAACTTCAACGCGTTCTACACCTTTTTGACCTCGAAGCTCACTTTCCATAGTCTTTTCAATACCTTCATGTCCTACAATATCATCTTTGTCATAACCTTCATCTTTCATTTCCTCATACTGAGCTTCTGTAATGGTTCTTGTATAACCTAGTAGGTTTCCTAATACCTCTGGCTCTGTATAGTATCTTACCGGCGCTACATCTACCAGTATACTTGGAAAATCATCATGATGCTCTTCTAAGTAGGCAATGGTTTCATCTGAAACATGTGTTGCAAGTTCTACCTGTTTATATTTGCTATAAGCTACTTTGTAGATTTCTGTGCGAAGGGCAATGACTTTTCTAGCTTCTTCATCGGTCATGTTCTTAATATCATATTTAACTTTTAAATAATCAATAATTTCACTTGCTGATTTCTGTAAGAGTTCTTGTCTATGTTTTTCATCATTATAAGGAATGGAATACATAAACTGATTAATGCTTGTCTTACTTTCTGTATACTCAAAAGGTGTACTTTTACTAATAGGAATATTATCCTCATAAGTATCACCATTTTTCTCAAGTAAAAGGGCAAGTTCTAATAAGACTTGATTGAGTTTTTCTTTATCCATGTTAACTTGTTGGTCTAAACGAACTACATTAGTTGG
>JAHLFD010000241.1:0-12991 GCA_018883975.1 Candidatus Niameybacter stercoravium | reverse complement strand
GAAGATGGTTGGTGAAAATCTTCGTGAAGAGAGTATGGAAGTAGCCTTTGGGATGTGAAATGAAAGGGAATAATGTCTAAGTAGACTTCACAGGAGATTTCTACTGTTACAAGGAAAGCAGTATCGGATTTGTAAGTAGGGATCCTGCACTGTTAGAGAGCAACTGGAAGAGGCTATTTTAAAATATGAGCCTACTCTTATTTTTGTTGAACATGATGAGTATTTTGGAGAACGAGTTGTAAATAGAATAGTTTTAATTTAAAAGATTGTAGAAGTTCACAAGCTATGAGACGAGAAATAGCTTGTGAACTTTTGTTTTTATAAGTAGAGCTTCATTAAGTTTGAAAGATGGGTATATACTATAAGTAAAGATAGTGCAAGAGTATAAGTATGGAGTTATGGATATAGATGCAAGCATGATAAAGTTTATGAAAAGCATTGTATAATAGAAATATAAGAAGGGGTGTAGGAGATGAAAATAGTTGTAGCAATGGATTCACTCAAAGGAAGTCTGACTTCTATTGAAGCAGGTGAAGCTATTCGAAAGGGGATTTTAAATGTAGATGCATCAGCCAAGGTGGTGGTGAAGCCTTTAGCAGATGGAGGGGAAGGAACAACCGAGGCACTAGTAAGTGGAATGGGCGGTGTACTATGCACGCAGCAGGTTATAGGGCCTATTGGTCTAGCGGTAGAAGCTACATATGGAATCATACCTGATCAAAATATGGCAGTTATAGAAATGGCACAGGCAGCAGGACTTCCTAGTGTGCCAGAAGAAAAACGTAATCCACTTTATACAACCACTTATGGTGTTGGAGAAATGATTAAAGTTTGTATGGAAAAAGGATGTAGAAAATTTATAGTAGGTATTGGCGGCAGTGCGACCAATGATGCGGGTATTGGTATGCTTAAGGCATTAGGGTATCAATTTTTAGATAGTAAGGGGCAAGATGTTGGAGAAGGTGGTCAGGCCCTTGAAAGGGTACATCACATTGATGAGACTAATGTTTTAGCAGAGCTTAAAGCGTGTGAATTCCAGATAGCTTGTGATGTGAATAATCCTTTATATGGCCCTAATGGAGCAGCTTTCATTTATGGTCCACAAAAAGGGGCAACGCCAGAAATTGTAGCGCATTTAGACGCGGGACTTAAGCATTTTGCCAAAGTGACAAGAGAGTTTTTAGGTGAGGATTTCTCACAGGTAGAAGGGGCAGGCGCAGCAGGTGGGTTAGGCTTTGGTTTTATGGCTTTTTTAGGTGGAAAGTTGGAATCAGGTATACAAATTATTTTAAAGGAAACCCAGTTAGAAGAAGCTATAAAGGATGCAGATCTTGTTATAACAGGAGAAGGTAGGCTTGATGATCAAACGGCTATGGGAAAGGCACCTATAGGTGTTGCAAAACTAGCTAAAAAATATAACTTACCTGTAATAGGCCTAGCAGGTGCTCTTGCGCAAGAAGCTAAGAAATGTAATGAAGAAGGTATAGATGCCTATTTTTCCATTATCAATAGTGCTATGAGTTTAGAAGAAGCTACGAACAGGGAAAATGCTTTAAAGAATATGACGCAGACAACCGAGCAGATTTTTAAGTTAGTTAGTGTCTGTAAGAGAGTAGAATAAGAGATTAAGAATATGGGGAGAAGCTATAAGAAATTTATCAAAATTTTACGCTATAGTGGTGGCGTGGGTATTCAGTATGCAAGTCCTTTATGCAAATTCAGGGCCTACTTACTGGGAAGGAACGATGGCGGGGGAGATTTTAGCTGTTGACAAAGAGACACCTATTAAGGTATTAGAAGAACAACTTTTATTTGAGGTTGAGGAAGAATCGGACGACAACACCATTGCAGCGCAGGTAACAGCCACATATACTTTTAAAAATCCTCCAGTAAAGAGGCATGCACAGTGCAGATGGCATTCCCCTTTACTGGAGAGCTTAAAAGCATGAATGCCAATGCTATTAGGGTTAAAGCAGATGGTAAAGTGTTACCTTATACTATGTATATAGGAGAAAGTATATCTAAGGGGGGTAAGACGGGCTTATCTTTTGAAGCTATTACCCAAAGCATTACTAAGGAGCCTTATATCTAACATGTGATAGGGGGAGTTATAGCCTGTATAAGTGCTCTTATTTTATTAGTAGTGTTTATCAAGAAAAAGTTTAATAAAAAATCTTAAATAAAATGTATAGATTTTTATAAAAAACAACATAACTACAAAATCTTCCCACATAAAGACATAGACTCTAAGGCATTAAACAGCTATAATATTCAGCATATTTTATAATGAGGAGACTTTTAAAGATGGCATATAAGACATACATTTTTGAAATGAAACAAGATGAATATTGGTATGGACCAGAGGTAAATAGCTGGGTGATGTATCCTTTACATAGAGGATCTACCTATGAGGTAGATGTGAACCATTACAAGGGTGTAAATCAAGTAAATACTTTACTTGTTTCAAGTAAAGGACGTGCTATTTGGTGTGAAGAAGGATTTAAATTAAAAGTAGCAGAGGGCAAAATTGAAATCCAAAGTTATAAGGGAGAAGTACAGCTTTATGAGTTTGGGACAACTTTAAAAGAGGCCTTTAAAGGGATAGCACAAAAGTGTTTTGCAGGTAACGGTATTGTGCCACCAAAAGACTTTTTTGTAAAACCTCAATATAATACATGGATTGAGCTCATTTATAATCAAAACCAAGAAGATGTTTTAAAATATGCCACAAGCATTGTTGAACAAAATATGCCTGTAGGTATTATCATGATTGATGATAGCTGGAGTGAGTACTATGGGAGATGGCGTTTTAATGGTGCTAGATTCCCTAACCCTAAAGCTATGGTAGACCGTTTACATGAGCTTGGGTTTGAAGTCATGCTTTGGTGTTGTCCATTTATTTCACCAGATAGCTTAGAATTTAGACAGTTAAGAGATAAGGGTTATCTTGTAAAAAATGCAAAAGGTGAGGTATCTCTTAAAGAATGGTGGAATGGCTATTCAGGCGTTCTTGATTTAAGTCACCCAGGAGCAGTAGCTTGGATGAAGGAACAATGTCAATATTTAATGGATACTTATGGCATAGATGGTTTTAAATTTGATGCTGGAGATGCTATGTATTATTCAGATGAAGATGTAACTTATGGCAATGTAGATGCTAATAAGCAATGTGAGTTATGGGCACAGTTTGGCTTGGAGTATCCATATAATGAATACCGTGCTTGCTATAAAATGGCAGGTACACATCTTGTGCAACGTTTAGCAGATAAGAGTCATAGCTGGAATAGTAATGGTTTATCTTCACTTATTCCAAATCAGCTTACACAAGGTATATTAGGTTATGCCTATACTTGTCCTGATATGATAGGGGGAGGTAGCTACACAGACTTCTTAGATGGTAGTCAGAATCTAGACCAAGAACTTTTTGTAAGATACGCACAGTGTGCAGCACTTATGCCAATGCTCCAATTCTCAGCAGCACCATGGAGAGTGCTTAGCCAAGAAAAGTTTGAAGCTTGTAAGGCAGCGGCTTGGCTACATGTTAAATACGCAGACTATATTTATGCGTTAGCTACAGAGGCAAGCAAAAGCGTAGAGCCTATTGTAAGATACATGGCTTATGAATTCCCAGAAGAGGGCTTAGAACTTATCATCGACCAATTTATGCTAGGAGATCAATATTTAGTAGCACCAGTATTAGAAAAAGGGGCTACGGCTAGAGAAGTTTCTTTCCCAACAGGTAAGTGGTTAGGTGATGACGGCCTAGTGGTAGAAGGACCTTGCAGAATAACTGTAGACGTACCATTAGAGAGATTACCTATTTTTGAAAGAATGCATTAAAAAAGATACTATATATAAGCAAAAGACCTGATACACCATGAAGAGGCTATCAGGTCTTTTTAGTATTTTATTTAAGACATGCCATTCATACTTTTATATTTATAAATCATTTCAGCATGATTTTGTTCATCTGTTTGAATATGATTTAAAACTTCACGAACATTAGTGGATGCAAATTGAAATAAGTCATTATTATAAGCAGATGAAACATATTTTTCTGTAGCAATACAGTCAGTACAAAGGAATTTGTCATGTTCTTTATCTGCTGCATTACAGGTATTATCATAGGTTGTTTTAGGGGAATATTGAGATGCGTTTAAACGTTCATAATTAACGCTACTTGTTTCATTGTTAAGGATTTGAGAAAGTGCATTAAAGTGGTCTTGTTCATTGGTTTTAAGTCTATTAAATAGATTTTTAAGTTCTTGGTCCTTAGCAGCTTCAGCATAATAATTGTATTTATCAATACAAAGCTTTTCTTGATCTTGTAAATCTTTAATGAGTGAGTCTTCTTTTTGAGTTAATGCCATAGTAAATAGCCTCCTTTATTAAAAACGTATAAGGTTATTATTTATAAAAAAAGATAAAATATACCTGTTAAGAGGCTATATGATTATTTAATTACAGTACACAAACTTGTGCATATTTTTTTGGAGACATGCCTACAGCTTTATTAAAGGTTTTAACAAAATTGCTATAATCATTGTAACCGCATCTGATACAGACTTCATTAACGCTAAGACCATCAGCTAGAAGAGATTTGGCAATACTAATTCTTCTTGCAGTAATATATTTATTAATAGTCATACCTGTAGCCGATTTAAACATGCGACAGATGTAAGAACTGCTGAGGAAGAAGTGACTAGCTAAATCTTCAATGGTAAGCATCTCATAGATGTTTTGGTTAATGTAGGCGAGTATTTCATCAACTTGTTTATTAGGTTTTAAGGCTATACTACTTTCAGCTGTAGACTGGTAAGTGGCATTAAGAAGCAGCATAAGTTGAATAAAGGTGGCGCGCTCTGCTAAATCTTGTCCATACCCCTCGATAGAGGTAATCTTCTTGGTGTAGTAGAGAAATTGATTCTGCTGTTCTTTAGTTAGTGAAAGCTTATGAGAAAAGCCTAAAGTACGTTTTGTAAAACATTCGCTTAAATCTGTCTGGACGGATGAGAGCTGTTTAAGAAAATCAGGATGTATGGCTATTACGATTCTTTCATGGATTTCGGAGTCAATTTGGGTTAAGTAATGGCTTTCGTATTGATTCATCACAAATACATCACCTGGCTGAATAGTGTAGAATTGATTATCAATAAGAAATTGCTTACCGCCAGAAATAGAATAATAGATTTCATAACAGTCATGAATATGCATATTCATGGCTTTTTCTTCTTTATAGAGATGTGCGATAGAAAAGTACTTTTGTTGGATGCAATTTTCCATAGCAAGTTTGCAAGAAGATAATTCTTCCATAGAAATCCTCCTTATTGCTAAAAATGTAGAATTGTTTAATTTATTATAAGTGAATAAAAATATAACATCAAGTAAAAGAGTTCAAAATTTGCCACATTTCTAATCGTAAATACCAAGAAATTGAGATTATAGTATGCTAGACTTAAGAAAGAACAATAACTTTATGAGAAAGGAATCGATAAAATGGAAGTTAGAACAGCATCATCTCCAAAGGACGTTAAGTACTATACAACAGATCGTTTAAGAGAGGAATTTTTAATTCAAGATTTATTTATACCAGGGGAAATCAAATTAGTTTATAGCCATATTGATCGTATTATTACAGGAGCAGCTGTGCCAGTAGAGCCTCTTACACTTACAGCAGGAGCTGAGCTTCGTGCTAACTATTTCTTAGAAAGAAGAGAAATGGGGATTATCAACGTAGGTGGCAAGGGAACAGTGACAGTAGATGGTAAAGTTTATACATTAGATTACAAAGATGGTATGTACATAGGGAAAGGTGCAGAGGATATTGTCTTTGCAAGTGTAGATGGGGCAGAGCCTGCTAAATTTTACTTAAACAGTGCGCCAGCACATACTTCATATCCTACTGTAGCTATTAAAATGGAAGGTGAAGCTTCAGAAGATACAGTGATTATTAAAGATGAAAATAAAGTAGAACTTGGATGCTTAGAAGAATCCAATCATCGTGTCATTAATAAATACATCCTTCCAGGGCAAGTACAAAGTTGCCAACTGGTTATGGGGATGACAGCCCTAAAACCAGGAAGTGTATGGAACACAATGCCTTGCCATACACATGATAGGCGTATGGAAGTTTACCTCTACTTTGAAATGCCAGAGGATGCTTTTGTCATGCACTATATGGGCGAGCCACAAGAAACAAGACATCTTGTCGTAAGAAATGAAGAAGCAGTTATTTCACCAAGCTGGTCTATTCATGCAGGAAGTGGTTCAAGAGCCTATACGTTTATTTGGGGCATGGTAGGAGAAAATCAAGAGTTTACAGATATGGATGCCGTAGAGAATAAGGCACTTCGTTAATGATATAAGATTAGAAAGCAAGGAGGATGCAAGATGAGTATTATGAACAGTTTTTCGTTAGAAGGTAAGATTGCTCTTGTAACAGGTGCATCTTACGGCATTGGTTTTGCTATTGCTAAAGCTTATGCTAAGGCGGGTGCAACCATTTGTTTTAATGACCTAGATCAGGAGAAAGTAGATAAGGCATTAGAAGCTTATACAGCAGAGGGGATCAAGGCACATGGTTACGTATGTGATGTAACAGATGAAGAAGCTGTAGGCATGATGGTAAATACCATTGAAGAACAAGTAGGTATCATTGATATTTTAGTGAATAATGCAGGGATCATTAAAAGAATACCTATGCATGAGATGAGTGCTAAGGACTTTAGACAGGTAATAGATGTAGATTTAAATGCTCCTTTTATTGTATCAAAAGCAGTTATTCCATCTATGATTCAAAAAGGTGGCGGGAAAATCATTAATATCTGCTCTATGATGAGCGAACTAGGTCGTGAAACTGTATCTGCCTATGCAGCAGCTAAGGGTGGACTTAAGATGCTTACTAAGAATATAGCTTCTGAATATGGTGAGTTTAACATTCAGTGTAATGGTATTGGACCTGGTTATATTGCAACACCACAGACAGCACCACTTAGAGAATTACAACCTGATAATACAAGACATCCATTTGATCAATTTATTATTGCTAAGACACCAGCAGCACGTTGGGGAACACCAGGGGATTTAATGGGGCCAGCTATCTTCCTTGCGTCTAATGCTTCGGATTTTGTTAATGGGCATGTACTTTATGTAGATGGTGGTATTTTAGCTTACATCGGTAAACAACCTAAATAAAAGGAGATTAAAATGTTTACAATTGGAATTGAAGATAGAAAGGGGCATATACTTGCCCAAAATCAAGGGAATAAAGAAGTTAGCCTTGTCTATGAAAATGCCTATCAAGAAGGGGATACACTTATTGTAGAAAGTGATAAAGAGAACCTCTTTTGTGTTTTACAGCTAGATGATGCTATTGGGGAATCCTTTGTCTATCTGCAAAAAGGTATCTTACGCTATGAAGTGCCTTTTGGAGAAAAGAAGGTTTGCTATTCACCTAAAGCTTTTAGCGGACAGATACATGTGCTTAAAATAAGAGAAGCTACTCATGAGGAAAGAGAGGCTTACAAAAATCTAGCACTCAATAAATATGATCAACATGGTGAAGTAATCTGCTTCCCACATGCTAGTGCCAACGTTGAAACTAGAGGAGAATCTGTATTTGCAGCGAAAAATGCCATTAATGGTAACTGTGAAAATCATTCTCATGGCTATTGGCCTTATGAATCATGGGGCATTAATAGAGATCCTAATGCATGTATGAAAATAGATTTTGGTAGAAAAGTGTGTGTTGATTACATTAGGATGTACACAAGAGCTGATTTCCCACATGATGCTTGGTGGAATCAGGTGACTTTTAAATTCTCAGATGGTAGCACACTTGTATGGGACTTAGAAAAGACAGATCAGGCACATGAGATAAGATTTGAGAAAAAATGTATAGAGTGGTTAGAGCTTGGTGATTTAATTAAGGCAGATGACCCTTCACCATTTCCGGCCTTATCACAGTTAGAAGTATATGGCGCTGAGCTAGATTCACAAGAGTAGAACATAATAGATAAGATAAAACAAGGGATAAGCTTTAGGCTTATCCCTTGTTTTATGCTATAATAAAATCATCTAATAAATAAATTTAAACAATAGTAAAGTACAGTTTACAAGAAGCTACACAGGGTAACGGTCTGACGGGGTGTGTTATGCCCGTCAGATTTTCCATGTAATGTTCAAGCTGTCGGTTGCGTTGGCTATGGTGGTAATCATTAAATCCACCACCCGCCGCTTGTCACCAAAGGCTACACTATCCCAAGTGTCCAGGTAGCCGGAAATCTACCTGACCTGTTCCGGGCTGATGGATTCCGCGGTCAACTCTGCTATCTACTTCACAAGCTCCTGCTTGATCCCATCCAATTCTGCTATTTTCACATTCACGGGAGGCAAGTTGGATCATGGAGAGTTTGGCTGGAAGATAACGGCTGTTTTTTACTATTGCCAAGTTTTAACCATATACATTGAAGATAGGAGCGAAGATGATGAAAGCTAAAGCAAAAGTCCCTATAAATTATTTGTTTCAGGCGTGTTATAATCCTGAGTTAGAAGCAGAAATCAGTAAATGCAAAGAAAAATGTTACAGGTATAATCAGCTGAGTCCAAACGACCGGGAAACTCAGCGAAAAATGCTTGCTGAAATATTAGGCAGAATGGGAGAAAACGTAATATTTACCCCACCGTTTTGGTGTGATTACGGATATAACATTTCTGTTGGCGATTATTTTTATGCAAACCATAATCTGATCATTACAGACGGAGCAGAAGTATCATTCGGAGACAATGTTTTTATTGCTCCGAACTGTTGTTTTACAACCGCCGAACATGCCATCGACCCAGAACAACGCAAGGCAGGTATGGAAATCGCAAAGCCGATTACCATCGGCAATAATGTTTGGATTGGGGCAGGGGCAACTATTCTCGCGGGGGTAACCATTGGAGATAATTCAGTTATCGGAGCAGGAAGTGTGGTTTCAAAATCCATACCAAGCAATGTAATTGCCGTTGGTGTACCTTGCAGAGTGATGAGAAAAATCACAGAGGAAGATAAATACCGCTATCCTGTATACATGGGGGATTGAAAACTCGCTAAATAAACTTGAAACTCTATATGAACAATCGTTAATTCAGCCTGTACGATAGATAGTAAAAACGGGTAGACCAGTCAACGGCTTTTTTTAGGCAACGCCGATAGAGTGTACAACACACTACACTTTGCTTCGCAAAGTCGTGTGACAAGGGGCAAGCCCCTTTGGAAACCTTGGGTAACAAAACAGGCGGTGTGCTGCCCTCTCGGGAAGCACTTTTAGGAATTTTTAAGATAAAACAAAGGAGATGTTAATATGACTTTCACAGTTATTCAAGGAGAAGTGGACCGTGCTATTTGGATCATGAAAGAGGTAGCCACATGGGGACGGTCTGCTGGGCATAGAGTATGGTTAGATGAATGGCTTACAAGGGAGGAACTTTTAACAGCAGAGGTGAGCGAGGCAGACTTTTGTATAGGGCAAGTGGATGGTGTAGATGCGTGTTGTATGATTTTACAATGGTCTGATAAGGAATGGTGGGCAGATGCTGGTATAAATGAGGCAGGTTATATACATAAACTCTGTGTGAGAAGAGCATACAGCGGTATGGGTATGCCAAAGAAGATGATTGACTTTGCAAAAGAAGTGTGCCGTAAGAGAGGTATTAAGTATCTAAGATTAGATACAGGCTTAGACGAAGAAAAAATGAAAGAAATTTATATAGGGCTAGGGTTTGAGATTGTAAGAAAAGTAGAGCTTGGAAATGGTAGGGCAATGGCTCTTTATGAATTGAAGATAGAGGATTAAGGGGAAGATGAGTGTATATGAATATACAAATTAGGGAAGGTTTCATTTCAGATTACCATGCAATTGGTCAGATTACGCAGTATGAGTTAGGTTATGCATGTGGTGAAGAGCTTCTTAAAGTAAAATTGCAAGCTGCCCTTGCAAGTGAGAGGGAGAAAGTATTTGTAGCCCTTTGTGATGAGAAAGTCGTGGGTTATATACATGCGGAGAACTATGAGGTACTTTATTATCCATCTATGAAAAACCTACTAGGGTTTGCAGTGCTAAGGGATTATAAAAGAAAAGGGATAGGCACAAGGCTATTAAATGCGGTAGAGGAGTGGGCTAAGGAGACTGGTGCATCTGGTGTGAGACTAAACTCTGGGAAGATAAGGAGAGATGCACATACCTTTTACCGCTCACGAGGATATGATTCAGAAAAGGAACAGATTAGATTTATAAAGAAACTACAGTAAAAATTTGATAAATTGTAAAAAACACAGGGCTAAATAGCCTTGTGTTTTTTATTTTAGATTTTATAGAGTGTATATTATTTAGTTTTAGTTGTTGCTTCAGTTGTAAGTGTAGCTTCTTCAGTTTCTGCTAATAAGTAGTCATTGATATAAGCTTTTGCAACTTCTAATGTGAAAGCTTGAGAGTCTTCACCTGTCGTACGGTCATAAGCTTCTTTATGTACCTCATTGTTTGATAAAATACGGATGCTTAAGAATGGAATGTCATAAGTTGCTGCGATTTGAGCCGCAGCTGCTGTCTCCATTTCTTCTGCAGATGTGCCAAGTGTTTCATTGAGCCATAAAATACGATCAATTTCTTTATTCCATTCATCTGCTGAACCTACAGTTCCTTCTACTATTTTGCCTTTTGTATAAGTATCTTTTACACTATTTGCTGCTGCAAGAAGTGTTTCATCTGCTGGGAAGCTGCCTACTTCTGTCCATTCTCCAGTTTCTTGGTCTACGATTTCAAGTGTCATAGGTTTCCATGTTGTTGGGTGGATGCCTTCGCCTTTTTCTGTAAAGTCTGTTTTAAATGCACCCATGTTTACAACTTCTTTACCAAGTACAATATCGTATTTGTGAAGCTCTGGGTCATGGCCACCAGCTGTACCTTGGTTGATGATGGCTACTGGATTGAAATGTTCAATTGCAAGTGTAGTAGAAGCTGCTGCATTGACCATACCGATACGTGTTCTAGAGATTACTACAGGGTAGCCATTTAATGTACCTTTTGTATATTTCCAAACACCTAAAGTAATATCTTCAGTATTTTCAAGTGCTGCCATCATGATTTCAGTTTCAACATCCATTGCACCTTGGATAAGAAGTGGTCTTTGCACTGCTTCTACAAGTTGAACTGCTGGAATAACTTCTTTATTAACTGAACTTGCTGGTGCTGCACCCATCATAACTGCGCCCATAGATACTACTGCAAAAAGTGCCATAGATTTTTTGATTAATTTATTCATGTCTTCATCTCCTCTAATTGTAATTCCGTCTAGCTATGAACTCATTATATAAGCAGAATTTCAAAGAGTCAATAAAAAATCGAACATTTTTGTATTTGTAAAATAAAAAGTTCGGATAAAGATGTTGAAAATCAAAAGAAAGAGATACATTATTAGACAAGTAGTTTTAATAGTGATACAATTTAAATAATTATAGGCGCGCTAAAAAACAAGGGGGAATAGAATGAAGTATATGCATTTTAACAAATCTTGTGCATACACAGTTTTAGCAGACGTATCTGTTTCTTGCTATAAACTCTTTCTATGATGATTATTTACCTTATGAAGCCTTTAATGAGGCACCTTTTACAGTATGAAGAAATGGTATGAGATTATAAAAGTTAGGGAGGATGACAATAGGAGTTTGGCAGAAGTATTTGGGGGAAGGAGTAGGAAAGGAAGCGATAAGATGATTAATCTTATTAAGCCAGAAAAATTAAAAAGTGGAGATAAAATTGCAACGGTAAGTCTGTCCTGGGGAGGTGCAGGAGAGCCTGACTTGTTATGGCGATATGAACAGGGAAAGAGAAGGCTAGAGGAGCTCTTTGGTCTAAGAGTAGTAGAGATGCCCAGCACATTAAAGGGCGCGGATTACTTAAGAAAAAATCCACAGGCGCGTGCTCAGGATTTGATGCAGGCCTTTGAAGATGATTCCATTAAAGGGATTTTTAGCTGTATTGGTGGAGATGATAGCCTAAGGCTACTACCTTATATAGATTTAGAAGTGATTCGTAGACATCCTAAAATTTTTCTAGGGTATTCTGATTCCACAGTGACGCATTATATGTGTTATAAAGCAGGACTTTCAAGTTTTTATGGTCCAGCTCTTTTAAGTGATTTTGCAGAAAATGTAGTGTTACCTGAGTATACAAGAAAATGGATTAAAAAGGCTTTATTTGATAATACCTCTTTAGGGATTATTGCACCTGCTACAGAGTGGACTTCAGAATATTTGCTTTGGGATTATGTCAATAGGCAGAAGATGAGACGTTTTAAAATGAATACACCTTATGAAGTTTTGCAGGGCAAAGGTAGTATAGAAGGAAGGCTCATAGGGGGCTGTATAGAAGTTATGGACTGGATTAGTGAGACGGAGTTATTCCCAGCTATTCATGATTTTCAGGGGGCTATCCTCTTTTTGGAGACTTCGGAAGATAAGCCAAGTCCTAGTGAGGTAGAGCATTATATGAGGAGATACGGGGAAATGGGCATCTTGCAAGAACTTCAGGGCATGATAATAGGTAAACCTTATGATAACTGTTACTATGAAGCCTATAAAAAAAATTTATTAAAAGTACTTCGAGACTATAATAGAGAAGACTTACCACTTTTATATAATGTAAGTTTTGGACATTGTGAGCCTAAGTGCTGTTTACCCTATGGAGCAAAGGCAAAAATCAATTGTGCCTATAAAAGTTTTGAAATTCTGGAATCAGGCTGTAGATAAAAATAAAGAAAGAGATAAACTTAACAAATATGCTAAGTTTATCTCTTTTTATGTAAGATGTTTCTTAAGCTTCAATTTCAATAGCACTTACTGGACAGCCATCTTTAGCAGCTTCTGCATCGTCACAAACTTCGGCTGTAAGCTCACCATCAATAGCAACTGCTAAACCATCATCTTCTATTGAAAAAACTTCAGGGCATGTAC
>JAHLFD010000240.1:0-2868 GCA_018883975.1 Candidatus Niameybacter stercoravium | reverse complement strand
ATGTCTGCTTTCAAGGCCAGCATGAGCTGTAGCAACGATGACATCTACTTGTTCTTTTTCTTTAAGAATCTTCACATACTTTTCAGCTTCATCGGCCATATGCTTAAACTCTAAATCTTTTACACCTTCTTTATTTGCATCCCATCTAGGAATAGAAGGCACAGTCAGCCCTAAAATACCTACTTTAACATCCCCTACTTCTTTTACGATATAAGGTGTAACAAAGTTTTCCCCTGTCTCTTTTACATAAGTATTGGTACTTAAAATAGGAAAATCGGCCTCTTTTTCAATCTTCCTAATCATTTCTGTTCCAAAGTTAAATTCATGGTTGCCAAGAGTCATGCTGTCATAACCAATCACATTCATAATGTCCATAACTGGATTAGGTTTTGTTAAGTCTGAATTATATAAGTCATCTGTTAAGATTGTTCCTTGAATAGTATCTCCATTGTCAATTACGAGTGTATTAGAGTTTTGCGCCTTAGTCTCTTTCACCAATGTGGCAGTTCTAGCAAATCCACTATTAGCATAGTCCTTATTGGCTTCATAAGACCAACTTGTCAAATTTCCATGCATGTCACTTGTTCCAAGTATAGTGAGCGTCATTTCCTTTGCTGCTATATCCCTTGCCCATGTTGGCATAGCAAAAGACATTATCATGAGTAATGATACAAAAACACTGATAGACTTCCTGGCAATACGGTTCACGTTATCCCCCCCAAATAATTTGGAAAACCTATATTTTATGTATATTATAGGAGTTGTTTAAAAATAACCTGATATAAAAAATAGACTATTGTACTTTTACAATAGTCTATTTGGTCTTTTAACTAATGAAAGAAATCTTTGATTTCTTCTTTTACATCTTCTTTTATTTCATGATATGCTGTTTGCATATGTTCCATTTTACTTTGGATTTTTTGTTTATTAAATTCTTGCTTAACTTCTTGTTTAATATTTTCAGCAGTAAGTTTTGTAATATCTACTGCATCTTTCATTTCCTTTTGAGCAGTTTCCTTTAGATTCTTCATAAGTGTCATAGCCATCATCCTTCAAGTAGATTTAAGATAACATTATTATATGCACTCTTTCTACTTTTTATACACGCTCTTCTAGAAACAGTCTGATATAACCTTCTTCCTTCTGTATATTTAAAATATACCCTTTTAAATCTATTTCAAAATTAGCAAAGCTTGAATACAGGTCTACATCTCTCATAATATGAATAGTTACATCTTGTCTGTAAGGCGATGTACGTACTAAGACTGCTCTAGATTTAGGAAATTGAAGACGTGACATAAGAGGGTGAGTCAATTCTAAATTCACTGGATAGGATAATGTTTCAATAAAGTAATCTATATCCTCTCCTCTTTGAATCATTCTTGCTTCTAAATTAGTCGTAAATAATGTTGTTTTCATACTGTAAATCCTTCATCCTTTATGCATAAACTTTTTAATACTTCTATTTTATATCTTTTACAAGACATATTTACAATAATTTAACTCTAAACTAAAATAAATTAAATCTTATTAAAAGAGGCGAATTAACATGGCAAAACCTTCTTGGCTTACCCTTGAATTTATGATTTATGTTCTGAAATGTTTACTAGGCTTAGCCTTATGCTATTTCTTTTATTGGCTTTTCCCTCAGTATCGTTTTTATTGGAGTATCGTTTCCGTACTTCTTGTCATCTCCCCGGATGACTTAGATTGTAAGAAACTTCCCATCGCACGTATGAAAGCTAACATAGTGGGTTCCTTAGTAGGGCTTATTCTTTTTATCATTCACCCACCTAACCTCCTAATGATGAGTATAGGCGTAGTCACTACTATTTTAATCTGTTACATGATTCAGCTTGGCACTACCACACGTTCTGCGCTAGCTGCCCTTATTATCGTACTTGTTCAACAGCTTAATGACCACTCACTTATTAGCGCTTTTGAACGTATGGTAAGTGTAGTACTTGGATGCCTTGTTGCACTATTTGTGACTTACTTATTTGAATATGCTCATAAATGGCTCAAAGGCCGTTAATCACTTAAAGAGGCAATCACTTGTGTTTGTCTCTTTTTTGCAAGTTCATAGTTGGTACTTAAAGCATAACGATTTGGTGACTGTGGTAATCCTGCAAGAAGTGTGGCTTCATTGAAGTCTAAATCTCCAGGTGCTTTATTAAAATAGCCTTCGCTAGCTTCTTTAATACCATAGTAGCCATCTCCAAAGTAAATCATATTGACATATAACTCTAGTATATCCTGTTTTGCATAGTTTTGTTCTATGTGATACGCCATAAACATTTCTTCTACTTTACGCATTATTTTTTTCTCACCTGAAAAATACATATTTTTAGCTAACTGCTGCGTAATAGTACTGCCACCTTCTACAATTTTACCAGATTCTAAATTAGTTATAACTGCTCTCACTAATGAAATAAGATCTAATGCTCCATGTTCAAAAAATCTTCTATCCTCTACTGCTACAATAGCTTTTAAGAAATCCTCATCAATTTGTTTAAGGGGCACATAGTCTTCATCAACTTGGATAGAAGCCACTTTTTGTTCTAGAGGTACTACTTCTAATTTCTCTTTAAATCCTGTATACCCTACAGTCATAATAAGAAAACAGCATAAAATACCTATAGCTACTACTGCTTGAAGTGTACGTCCTATTATTTTCCTCATTTTATTTCCCCCTCGCTTTTTTAAGATAGTTCTATTATAACAATTCTTTCTTAAAAGTCTTATGGTTTTATCTAACAATATTCTTACATTTTCGTAAGATGGATTCCTTATATTAAATCTTAAAAATTAATAAATACTTTACAATTTTATACTATACTTTAATTACTATTCTAAAGGAGGATGATG
>JAHLFD010000239.1:0-4462 GCA_018883975.1 Candidatus Niameybacter stercoravium | reverse complement strand
CCCTATAATCAATACCATTAACTTAATAAAAGAGGTGCCCTAAGGCAACCCCTTTATTAATATCAATTATTGACGTTGGATAGATGTTCCAACTTCTGATAATGTTTCTTGAATGAATGTATCCATATCTGCAATGTTACCATTTACGTAAGCATCAAATTTTTCTTGAATTGTATTACGCGCTGATTGAGCATTGTTGATAGCTGGTGTATAGTAAGCATACCCTAAAGCTGTTTGAGCTACTGGATATACTTTAGCATAGATAGCATTTGGATCAGCTAAAACGTTTTGTACAGTTGTTGTCTCAGCAGCTGATTGACGTACTGGAAGGTATCCTGTTTCTGTAGCAAATTTAGCTGTGTTTTCTGTGTTTGTTGCAAATTTAATAAATTCGTAAGCTGCATATTGTTCTTGAGGTGTTACGTCGTTAGTAATGAATAATGAACCACCTTGTTGAATAACTGCATGATCTTTACCTTCGAAGTAAGCTGGTTCTACAGCGATAACTTCAAATTCACCATTTGTATTAATGAATGATGCACCTGCTGTTGATCCTTGGTACATTAACATTTGTTGGTTAGAGAATGGTCCTGATAAGAATCCATCTTCACCTGGTGTACGGAAGTAACCATTTTGAACTTGTTCTTTGTAGAAGTCCATAAATGTTCTTACCCATTCATTATCTACGTTGATTGTTCCATTAAGTTCTACGAAATCCATACCATCCATTTTTAATGTTGAAATGAATCCGTTTGAACCACTATCATATCCGAAACCTGCAATACCAAGTTGTTCTTTAGCTGCTTTTGAAATCTCAGCTAATTTATCCATTGTCATACCTTGTACATCTGCTTCTGTGTAACCAATTTTTTCTAATAAAGTTTTATTTACATAGATAACTTCAGTAGATTTTGTCATTGGCATACCGTAAAGCTTACCATCCCATTGTGATACCTCAGCAATGAAAGGTGCGATGAAGTCTGTTTTAAGATCTTCTAACATACCAACTTCTGGATGTGCTGCAAACGCACTGATATCATAGATGCTACCTTTTTCGATAAGACCTGTTGCAAGGTCTGGGTAAACATTGATGATAGCTGGTAATGTTTTTGATTGCTGTGCCGCGATTACTTTTTTGTTAAGGTCAGGAATCTTACCTTGTGCCACTGCACTTACAGTAATATTTAAGCTGTTTGTTGCGTTGAATTCATCAATGATTGATTGAAGAACTTCTTGTTGTTTTCCTGACATGAAGTGCCACATTTCAATTGATGTTGGCTGAGTCATATCTGGGATTTCGATTGCAACTGGCGCTTCGTTTCCTGCATTAGGAGCTGCTTCGCCTGAAGAACAACCTGTTAATGCTGAAACTGCAAGAATACCTGCCATTGCAGATGCAAATAGTTTTCTTTTCATTTGTTTTCACCTCATACAAAGTTTGTTTGTGTAATTTATATAAATGTATATAAATTTTAACCTTTAACGCCGCCTACTGTAATACCGTTCATAATTTTCTTATGAAGGAAGATATAGGCAACCATAACTGGAATTGTAATAATTGTAGAAGCTGCCATTAAGAGTTCATAACGGTTACCTGCATCTGATTGGAATGCTGTAAGACCGTTAGATAAAAGCCTCATTTCTTCTTTGTTTGTTACAAGAAGTGGCCATAAGAATGAGTTCCATGAATTAATCCCTACTAAGATACAAATTGTAATAATAGAGCCTTTCGCCATTGGAACCATAATCTTCCATAAGAACTTCCAGTCATTTGCACCATCAACTTTAGCTGCAAAATAAAGTTGTTTAGGAATTTTGAGGAAGAACTCTCTTAGCATATAGATGTAAAGTACGTTAGCCATATAAGGTACTACAAGTGCTTGATACGTATCCATCCATCTTAAAGCTGAGATTGTTTTAAAGTTTGTAATAATTAATACTTCACCTGGAATCATCATAGAAGCAAGGAATAATGAGAAGATAAGGTCTCTTCCTTTGAATTCAAGATGAGAGAAGGCAAAAGCAGCCAGAATTGCTACGATTACTGAACTTACAATACTTAAAGCTGTTACAATAAGTGTATTGATAAAGTATCTACCAAATGGGGCCATTGTTAAAGCAATACCGTAGTTTTCCCACATGAAGTCATTTGGTATAAGTGTTGGAGGAATTTGAATAACCTCAAACGCTGTTTTAAGTGAAGACGCCATCATCCAATAGAATGGAAATAGCGTTACAATAGCAAATAAAGTTAGAAGAAAATATTTTAATGCTACTTTTATGTTCATTTTCTTTTCCATAACGCTCTCCTTCTAGTAATGCACTTTATTACGTGCAATTGTTCTTTGGACAAATGTTACTGTTAAAATAATAAGTAGAAGTACTACCGCTGCTGCAAAGGCAAGAGGGAAGTCTTGGTCTCCATAGAATCTATCGATAATGTACATAACTACTGTTGATACACGACCATTAAGTGTACGTCCGTTGAAAAGAACAAATACTTCTGTATATACCTTGAAACCAGCAATTAAGCTGATGATGTAAGTATACAGAATAATTGGAGATACAAGTGGAATTGTAATTTTTCTAAAGATCGTACTATTTGTTGCTTGGTCAATTTTAGCCGCTTGATAATACTGCGGATTAATTGATGCAATCCCTGTTGTCAGAATAAGCGTATTAAATGCTAAGCTCTTCCATACAGAGAAGATAATAAGTGCAGGCATTGCCCAGTTAGGGTCACTTAACCAGTTAATTGGGTTAATTCCAATAAAACTTAATAAGTAGTTGATAATCCCATATTGGCTATTGAATAACCATGACCATACAACACCGATTGCTACAAGTGAAGTAACATAAGGCAAGAAGTAAATACTTTGGAAAATGCCTTTAATTTTTTCATTTTTAAGGTTTGCTAGGGTATTTGCAAGCATAAGTGAAATACCTACAGATAAGGCTGGTACAACGGCTGCATAGACAACAGTGTTCACTAAAGATTGCAAGAATCTTTTATCTTCAAAGAGGTATTTATAGCTTCCAAAACCAAATACATAACCTACAGCTTTAGTTTCATCGAAACTAAATACAATAGCATTAATAATTGGATAAAAGACAAATACACTTAGTACAAGTAAAGCTGGTAATAAGTATAAATAGCCTTTATAGCTTTTTGGTCCTTTTTTGTTTAGCATTTTGTAATGAACTCCTCTGTTTCAGTATCAAATACATAAGCTTTACCTACTTTAGGTCTTACAGAAAGTTTTGTACCTTCAGCAATCATAAACTCTTTGTCTACAAGCATTTTGAAAGTTTCTCCGTTAAATTCTAAAGTAAGAAGTCTTTCTCTACCTAAAACTTCTACAGTTTGAACAGTTGTTTCGAATCCGTTTTCACTTACTTCCATATCTTCTGCTCTGAAACCTAAATCAATAGATTTTTTATCTTTTGGAAGACCATTAAAGATGCATTTTTCTACTGTAGCACTGCCTTCTTTAACATCAAGTCTCATAAAGTTCATTGCCGGGCTACCAATGAAGGATGCAACGAATTTGTTACATGGGTTCATATAAATGTCCGTAGGTGTAGATACTTGTTGAATTTTACCATCTTTCATTAAGATGATTTGGTCTGAGATACTCATAGCTTCTTCTTGATCATGTGTTACGAAGATAGCTGTAACACCTGTTTCTTGTTGAATACGACGAATTTCTTGACGTGTTTCTACTCTAAGCTTTGTATCAAGGTTTGATAAAGGCTCATCTAATAAAAGGTTTTCTGGTTTTTTAGCAAGTGCACGTGCAATAGCTACCCTTTGCTGTTGACCACCAGAAAGTTGTCCTGGTTTACGATCTAAAAGGCCATCAATCTTAACGATTTTAGCTACTTCGAGTACGCGCTCTTCTGCTTCTTTTTTATCCCATTTTAAATTTCTAAGAGGGAATAAAATATTTTCTCTAATAGTCATATGTGGGTATAAGGCATAGTTTTGGAACACAAGGCCAATACCTAATTTCTCTGGCTCAAGACCTGTTACATCGCGGTCTCCGAAATAGATTTTTCCACTTGTTGGTTTATGAATACCACAAATTGTAAAGAGTGTTGTTGATTTCCCACAACCTGATGGACCAAGAAGTGAAATTAATTTACCTTTTGGAATCTGAATTGTTAAGTCGTTAATGGCAGTAAAATCGCCAAATTTCACTACTAGATTTTCTAATCTAATTCCCATTCATTCGCACCTCATCTTGTTATCATTGTCAAAATTTAAAACGTCGTTTACCTAATCGACATAAATTTCCCATTTTGTTTACCATGTTTTATCTTAATAGATGGGTTATGTAAAGTCAATCACTTAATACAGATTCTCATTTTTTAAACTCAAATTTAATATTTGCATAATATTACCTGTTTTATTGCCTATTTAAATTGAATTTAGTTTTTACCATCTTTATCAAATCTACTC
>JAHLFD010000238.1:0-6580 GCA_018883975.1 Candidatus Niameybacter stercoravium | reverse complement strand
CGGCAGCGTCAGATGTGTATAAGAGACAGGGCTTTAATTTCGTGGCAACTTGATAGGATTCCCCCTTTATCTACTTTGTTGCCACTAGAAAGTAGATAAATCTTGCAGAAAAGTTTAAGGAGGGCTTAAAGGGGGAAAAGCTCAATAAACTTTTCTGTTTTTAATAGGATTAAAGGTGACCTAGGATTTTATCTTTTCTCCTATACATTCTATATAGTCTCTATATACTTAAATTCCTCAAAATAAATATAAAATAAATTAATTTTGTCATCTTCTACAAAAATAAAATAGTTTTTTGTACAAAATTAAATATTCTGTTTTTGTAGAGTACTATAAAATGATATGATGATATAAAGAATATTTAAAAGGGGTGAGTAAATGATTTGGTTTTGGAGGGCGGTTGTTATTTTTGGCCTATTAAACTTGATAAACCTGTTGGTTTATGATGGAGGGGCAGGCATGGAACCTGTGTGGATAGGGATTATAATAGGTAGCCTTATTCTTTCTTTCAAAAAAGCTTATGTATTTTTCTTCTCTAAAAGATGGTTTAAGGGCCTTATTATAGTAGGCCTTGTCATATTTAGTATGGTTGAACTGCTTATTATTATGAATGGTATAGGAACTAGTAGTAAGGAAACGAGTGATTATCTTATTGTATTAGGTGCTAGGGTAAAAGGGGAAACACCTTCTTTGGCCCTGAAGTACCGATTAGATAAGGCATATGAATACCTTATAGAACATCCTGATACAAAGGTTGTTTTATCTGGAGGGCAAGGACCAGGTGAAGACATTACAGAAGCTGAAGCTATGAGAAGGTATTTAAAGGAAAAAGGGATTCTAGAAAGTCGTATGATCCTTGAAGATGAATCTACAGATACAGTTGAGAATTTAAGAAATTCCTTCGAGCTTATTGAGAAGGAAAAAGATAATGCAAGTATAACAGTTGTAACAAGTCGTTTTCATGTTTTAAGGAGTAAAATGATTGCAAGAGATTTAGGTATAAAAGTAGATGGCATAGGAGCAGAAACGTTACTTTTTCTTATTCCAAACTATTATTTAAGAGAATTTTTTGCTGTTGTTGTAGAGTTTATGGTGTAATAAAAATAATTCTGATGAAGATAAAACAATTTATATTCTGTAGTATAATAAATAGAGTTTTTATAAAATAGACAATTATTGAATAAGGGAGAAAGAATATGAATTACAAGTACAAAAAAGTATGCCTTATACTAGGAGTAACAACATTGTTAAGTACAGTACCTGTCTATGCAGGAGCGTCTTGTGGGGGAAATGGCTGGAATTGCTATAAGAAAGGGGTAAGTTATAGTAAGGAAGGTAACTATAAAAAAGCTGTAGAGGAGCTTGCTTATGCAGCTGGGAAACTACCAGGGCAGGCAGCTATACATAGTGAACTTGCTAAGGCTTATGAGAAAACAGGGCAGTATCAACTAGCAGCGGACCATTATTATAAGCAAGCAGCACTTTATAAAAGCAAGGGGGAGGATCAACAAAGTTATTTAGCGGCCATGCGTAAGGCAGATGAACTGAATAGTATAGTAGAATTTTATGTATTAGAAGATAAGGTGCCAGTAGCTCCTTATACATTAGAGAAGTATGAGCCTATTAGCGGGGCTTATATCGGTGCTTTTATTGGCGGTGAAGAAAAATATAAAGATAGTGCTTATAACTGGGGCGGTACACTCAATGAGTTTGAAGAGTTTAACACCCTTACAGGTAAGAAGCATGCAACTTTCTTTGACTATGGTTCTATAGGAACACCTCTTCAACAAAGTTTTCAAAGACAAGAACAAGACATGAAGGGAGCAGGTGCTGGCATACATATTGCTTATGAACCAAACAGAGGACTTCAAGAAGTAACAAAGGAAGCTATTACAGTTTATGCAGAAGAATTACGTGATTTAGGTGTACCTGTTTTCTTGCGTTATGCATCTGAAATGAATGGTAAATGGGTACCTTGGCATGGTAATCCAAGCTTATATATTGAGAAGTGGAAGATGGTACATGACATTATGGAACAAGTAGCACCTAACGTAGCTATGGTATGGTCACCATCAGAAATGCCTCTTGACCAGATTGATGCTTATTATCCAGGGGATAACTATGTAGACTGGGTAGGTATTAGTATTTATAGTGCGCAGTTTGAAAATGGTGATATAACAAAGCCTACAGATAGAAGAAATCCTCTTGAAGCAGTAGATTATATTTATAACAAGTATGCAACGCGTAAACCTATTATGATTAGTGAGTATGCAGCAAGCCATGAAGCTGGTTTTGTACCTAACAAACAAGATACAACTAAGTTTGCAAAAGCTAAAATGACTTATTTCTATGAAAGTCTTAAAACGAAATATCCACGTGTTAAATGTATTCAGTGGTATAGTGCAGATAACTATAACTTACCAGATAAGAGTAAGAACAGAGTGAATTATAGTCTGTTAGAGGGAGAGGCTAAGGGCATTCTAGCACGTTATAAAGAAATTATTGCAGATGAGTATTTCTTAAGTGATGTAGTTAATGGACCACTTGTAGAAAATCAGATTAATGCACCTAAGCAGACAAAGAAAGTAAATGGTCAGCTTAAAGTAACGAAAGATACTACTCTAAGTACCTGGGTAAAATCTTACGATGCTTACATCAGTAGTGTAGTATACAAGTTAAATGGAGAGCGTATAGAAGAAGTACACGTAGCACCTTATGAACTTACTATACCTTATAGTAAGTTAAAAGAGGGAGCTCATACGTTAGAAGCAACTGTAATAGATTCACAAGGTAAAGTAGTTAAAAAGGAAGTTATAAAGTTAATCAAGTAATAGATCTGTGAATAAAAGGAAGTAAGTCGTGTGGCTTATTTCCTTTTATTTTATTTATAAGAGAAGATAGATTTTGAGTATAAAAATTATGACGAAATCTTAAGAAAGCTGGTTATAACTTTGTAAGTTTTGGTATTTACAATAAAGATATAACCTTGGGAAGAAATCTCATGTATAATAAGTCTAAAAAGTTTTAAACGGGGGATAAAAGATGACGTATACTATACTAGTTTGTGATGATGATCAGCTTATTGTCAATTCTATTGCTATTCATTTGCAAAAGGAAGGCTATAGAGTAATAAGAGCTTATAATGGTTTAGAAGCCTTAGAGGCAGTGGGGCAGCAAGAAATCCATCTTATTTTATTAGATGTGATGATGCCGAAATTGGATGGCCTATCTACTACACTTCGTATTAGACAGGAGAAAAACATTCCTATCATTATGCTATCTGCTAAAAGTGAGGATACAGATAAAATTGCAGGACTTAACTTTGGCGCAGACGATTATATGACAAAGCCTTTTAATACCTTTGAACTTTTAGCAAGGGTCAAATCACAACTTAGAAGATATACTACTCTTGGAAGCATGGCATCTAAGCCACAGTGCCTATCAACAGGGGGACTTTGGCTTGACTTAGATACAGGAAGTGTGACTTTAGATGGTGACCTTGTTAAGCTAACGCCTACAGAATATAAGATTCTAGTTTACCTGATGAAACATATAGGACAAGTTCTCTCTATACATCAAATTTATGAAAATGTGTGGCAGGAGGTAGCGCATGCACCTGAAAATACAGTGGCTGTCCATATTAGGAGACTTAGAGAAAAGATTGAGATTAATCCTAAAGAACCAAAATATATAAAGGTGGTGTGGGGCAGTGGCTACATGGTGGAAAAGATTTAAGTATAGTAAAGTACATAAAAGTTTATTATTTGCATTGCTTTGTTTAGCAGGGATACTTTTAGGAAATAGCTTGTTTGGCATAACTGTAATACCAGATGGAGAAAGCTATTATGGAACATGGGAGTATCAGAGTAGTATTATGAATAAAGCTGGTTTCGTAAGAGACTGGATTGTACGATATGTAGATGAGGATATTTTTAATACTGATAAGGTGACAGATGAAGAGGCTGCAAGATATTTAGGTATAGATTTGTCTATGATAGAGGGGTATAACCCTGATAAACAGGAGCAAGGATTAGAAGAGACAAGTGAAGAAAGTACTGTAGATGTTATGGAAGAGACAGTAGAGGAGAATAATCATAAGGAAGTTAGCTTTGGATGGGATGCAGTAACTGAAGAAACTGTAGCTGCAACGGAACAAGTACCTTCTATGGAGACATGGCCAGAAGAAAAAGCAAAAGCTACATTAGGTATTATAAAGGATCGTAAGGAGTACTTTACAAAAATCCAAGCTAACCTAGATACACCTAATATAGAGTACTTTGCAGTAAATAAAGAAACGGGTCAAGTTGTAACAAATAGGAAAGATTATGATGGTACCAATCATCTACAGATACTAGAGGAGTTTAAATCAAGAGATCATTATGTAAAAGGTAATGGTGATAGTGCTTTATTTTACGAAAATGGAACAGCACAGGCAGATTATTATGGATTGGGGAGTAGTTACTATGATTACTACTATGGAGAAGGTGTAGACTATACAGATCAATATGAAGTCTACGTGGCCCTTAAAGATGAACTTGTGCCAGGTGATTCTTTCTATACAAGTAAATTAGAGATAGATAGAGCTCTTGCTATTAAAGAGAAAGTTTATGCAGGTCTTGTGATAGGCATAGCTATAGCAATTGTAGCAGGTCTATTATGGCTAAGTGTAGTAGGTCAGGAAGAGAAAAAAGGGAAGGTATATTTAAACGTGTTTGATAAGCTACCGTTTGAAGTTCAGACTATGCTATATATACCAGCATTGTTTATGATTTTGATAGGTTCAGCTTTTACTTTAGATAGGGTGCTTTCTAAAGACTGGTTACCTTATGGGGGAAGCCCATTTGAGATCGGTGTGATTGTGTTTAATTTTATGTGGGTTATAGCTGTAAGTTTAACGGTTCTCTTTATAAGCAGTATAGTGAAACATATGAAAAATGGAAGTTGGAAGCAATATATTTTAATAGTACGTCTAGGACGTTGGCTTATTATGAATATGACAGAGGGGACCTTGCCATTTGTAGTTATTGGTGTTATCCTTATTTATCTTGTATCAAGTGGAATAAGTATATTAGCTTTTCTAATTGGCTATAGTATGATGAGTCTTATAGCTTTTATGGGATTAGTATGTCTTAATATAGGCGTGGCTCTTATAAGTATAAAGCTTGTAGTAGATTATATGCAGCTAGCTAAAGGTATTAAGAAGGTAGCAGCAGGTGACCTTAAAGCAAAGGTAGAACTAAAGTACACCCTTCCTGCCATGAAAGAAACGGCTAATGCACTTAATCATATTGGGGATGGATTAGAATCAGCTGTAACAGATGCTTTAAGAAGTGAGCGTTTTAAGACAGAACTGATTACTAACGTTTCTCATGATCTTAAGACACCACTTACTTCTATTATCAGTTATATTGATTTATTAAAAGAGGAGCATATAGATAATAGTGCAGCTAGGGAATACATCGGTATTCTAGATGAGCGTAGTAATAGACTTAAGCAGCTTGTAGAGGACCTAGTAGAAGCTTCAAAGGCGGCTACAGGTAATGTTAAAGCAGAACTTATGCCAACACGTATAGACCAACTAGTCATTCAAAGTGTAGGAGAATATACCGACAGACTAGAGGAGGGGCACTTAAATATTGTGTTTAACAAAGTAGAAGAAGTTACGGTGCCTATAGATAGCAGACATATGTGCAGAGTCATTGAAAATCTATTGTCTAATGTATGTAAGTATGCTATGCCATACACACGTGTGTATATAGATGTGTATAACTTACAAAATAAAGCTTGTGTTGTGATTAAAAATATTTCAAAAGAGCAGTTAGCTATAGAAGCGGAAGAGCTCCTAGAACGTTTTGTAAGAGGAGAAAGCTCTAGAACCACAGAAGGTTCAGGACTTGGCCTCGCTATAGCAAGAAGTCTTGTAGAAGTGCAAGGCGGCAAGCTTGGTTTAGAGGTTGATGGAGACTTATTTAAAGTGGTGATTGAATTACCATATTAGCAAATATTAGAAGCAAGTTGCCTATAGAGGTAGCTTGCTTTTTTGTGTTAATTGACTTAAAGTATCTAGTTGGAGTACTTCCTTGTTATTTTTAAGAAATACAGATAGAATACTAATAATAAATAAAAGTGTGGGAGGAGACAAGCATGGACCAAACAACTGAGGTAAGACGCTTTTTTGAAGTTTTGCCTGACTTAAAAGTAGAAGATAAACTCATGCAGCTGTTTTCTATTGTAGATGTAGAAAAAGTTGTTTTAGATAATAGTACAAATGTACTTATGTTCCATTTACGCAGCCGTGAAATCATTCATCATGCGCAAATAGTTAAAATGCAAGAACATATTAAAAACAAGCTGTTTCCTAATACACCTGTTACCATACAACTTAGGGAAAAGTATCTGCTCTCAGAGCAGTATACTGTAAAATATATAACAGATGTCTATAAAGACAGTTTGCTTTATGAAATATCCGCAAAAAGTGAAATGTTTTCTGCTATGATTCGTATGTCTGAGTGGACTGTAGAAGGGGATACCTTAACAGTAACCTTAGATAACAGCCTCTTTGCAAGAAGAAAGGCTGAAG
>JAHLFD010000237.1:0-3547 GCA_018883975.1 Candidatus Niameybacter stercoravium | reverse complement strand
ATTCTTCTACTTAATTCTTGTGCTTTTGTTTCATCCATTACACAAACTACTTTAGGATGATATTTTTTAATTTGTTCTTCTAACAAATCTATATTACGATGTGCACTCAGCCCTACTACTTCTATGTGTTCATCATGACTGACTACATCTAGTGTCTGTGTTCCTATAGAACCTGTTGAGCCTAATAAGGCAATTTTTCTTGTTCTCACGATTTAAACTCCTATCTATGCAATCATCTTAAATTCTGAAATAAATTGCAATGCAATCACAATAAAAGGTGCTACAAATAAAATACTATCAAAGCGATCTAATACACCACCATGACCTGGAAAAATATATCCAAAATCTTTAACACCTAATGTACGCTTTATAGCTGAAGCTGCTAAGTCACCAAATTGAGAAAGTATAGCACTTACTACCACTATTCCTACTATAAGCAACATATTTTCACGCATATGTGGAATTGCAAACAATGTATAAACATAGGTATAAACTACTGCTAAAAGTCCTGCTCCTACTGCCCCACCAATAGCACCTTCAACTGTTTTCTTAGGACTTAGTACAGGCGCTAATTTATGCTTTCCAATGAGACTACCTGTAAAGTAAGCACAAGTATCACTTCCCCATGCACTAATAAAAATAAGCCACACGAAAAATTGTCCATACTCCGCTTCTCGTAAAAGGATTACAAAACTTATTAAAAGTCCTACATATAAAGGCGCAAAAAGGGTAAGCGCTAAATCGACAATATTATATTTAGGATAGGTACATACCATAAAAATCAATAATACCATAATGACTAAACTTATAAATATAGCGAAATGCTCCATAATCCCCTTATAATTTAAGAAAAAGATTATAGTTACACCATATCCTATCCAAGTAATAGGATGATACTGTTTTTTTATCACATCATAAAACTCATGGACACCAATCAGTGCTACGATACAGCCCATAATTTGTAAAAGTGGATTTCCTAGAATCATTATTAAAATAACAAGTGGTATACCTATAACACCTGTTAAAACTCTTTTAAGCACGTGAGTTCCTCCTATTCACTTTTACCAAAGCGTCTTTTTCGGTTACTATATTCTTCTAATGCTTTATCAAATTCTTTGGTTGTAAAATCTGGCCATAAACAAGGTGTAAAGTAAAATTCACTATAAGCAAGCTGCCATGGTAAATAATTACTTGTTCTCATTTCTCCACTTGTTCGAATCATTAAATCTGGATCTGGTATCCCATTCGTATCTAGAAAACTTTCAAATAACTCCTCATTTAAAGCATTTTGTTCTACACCAGCTTCTATCATGCGTCTACATGCTCTAATGATTTCATCTCTTCCCCCATAATTAATGGCAATATTAATACAAATACCTGTTTTATCTTTTGTTAGCCCCTCCAGCTCTTCAATCTGGTTTTGAATATCTTGCGGTAACCCTATACGATCTCCAATTACTCTAAACTTGGCATTATTTCTTTTGGTATCTTTTATATGATTTTTTAAATATCGACGTAAGAGATTCATTAAGCCATCTACTTCATCTTGCGGTCTCTTCCAATTTTCAGTTGAAAAGGCATATACTGTTAAATATTCTATACCTAATTTTTCAGCATAGTTCGTAATCTTTTTTACAACTTCAGTTCCTTTTTTATGACCTTCATTACGAGAGAATCCTCGTTCTTTAGCCCATCTCCCATTTCCATCCATAATAATTGCAACATGTCTAGGTAATTTATTTTTCTCTATCATAATGCCTCCTAAAAAACAATAAAACCCCTCATATTGAGGAGTTTTAAATGATTAAACAGATAAAATTTCTTTATTTTTATTCTCAATATGACGATCAATTTCTTCAACAAATTTATCCGTTAATTTTTGCACGCCATTTTCTATTGTATTATATTCATCTTCTGTCATTTCATTCGCTTTTTGCATTTTTTTGAATGCATCTAATGCTTCACGACGAATATTACGAATAGCAACTTTAGCATTTTCGCCTTTTTTCTTAGTTTCTTTAGTAAGTTCTTTTCTGCGTTCCTCTGTAAGTTCAGGGAATACAAGACGAATAACTTTACCATCATTAGATGGGTTAATGCCTAGGTCAGATTCATTAATTGCTTTTTCAATTGCTTTAAGTAATGTCGCATCCCATGGTTGAATCATAAGGATACGTGGTTCTGGAACACTTACGTTACCTACTTGCACAACTGGTGTTGGTGCGCCATAGTAATCTACAGAGATACGGTCTAAAACGTGTGGATTCGCTCTCCCTGCTCTAATTGTGTTAAACTCATCTAAAAGGCTATTGATAGTTTTTTGCATTTTGTCTTGATATTTGTTTAATTGTTGATTCATAAAATATCCTCCTATAAGTTATTCCACATAAATGGTGGTGCCTATTGGTTCACCTGCTGCAGCTTTTAAAATACCCCCTGGTGTATCTAAATCAAATACGATAACTGGAAGCTTTTGATCAATACATAAAGTTGCTGCGGCAGCGTCAATTGCTTTTAAGTTCTTAGCTAACATTTCTTGACATGAAAGACGCTCATATTTTTTAGCTTCTGGATTAAGCTTTGGATCGCTATCATATACACCGTCAATATTTTTAGCAAAAAGAAGTGCTCCTACTTCTACTTCACAGCCTTTAAGTGCTGCACCTGTATCTGTAGAGAAATAAGGATGTCCTGTTCCGCCCGCAAAGAAAACGATTCTTCCTTGTTTCATATGTAGAAGAGCGCTGTCTTTTGAGAAAAGTTCAGTCATGTTTCCTACTGCAAATGGTGTTTGAACTACGGATTCAATACCTTCACTACGACATACATCTGCAACATAAATAGCATTCATAATTGTTGCCAACATCCCAATTTGGTCAGCTTTTGTACGATCCATATCTCCACTTGTACGGCCTCTCCAGAAGTTTCCGCCACCAATTACAACACATACTTCTATTCCATTTTGAACAAGTTGTTTAAGTTCGCCAACTACGCGTGTAATAACCTCATGATCAAAACCTCTTTGCTTGTCTCCTGCTAACGCTTCGCCACTTAACTTAACAAGTACACGGTTATATTTTTGCATTACATTCACCTTCCTGCTATGAATACTCTACCACAAAATTCTTCTTATTTCTAGACGTAAATAAAAATAATTAAGTATTTTCATGGCATCTACGCTGTAAAAAAGGGGACACCATGTGTCCCCCTATATGTTACTCTTATTAGTTTCCAGCCATTTGTTTAGCAACTTCTTCAGCAAAGTTTTCTTCTACTTTTTCGATACCTTCACCAGTTTCGAAACGTACGAAAGCTTTAACTACGTCAGCATTACCAAGTTCAGCTGCAACATATTTACCAACTGTGAAATCTGGATCTTTAACATATTCTTGTTCAAGTAAGCAGATTTCTTTAAGTTGTTTGTTTAATCTACCAATTACCATTTTTTCAATGATGTTTTCAGGTTTACCTGGGTTTTCATTGAGTGCTTGGTGCATTAAGATTTCTTTTTCTTTCTCTTGTTTTTCAGCAGAAACATCTTCTGTTC
>JAHLFD010000236.1:0-6072 GCA_018883975.1 Candidatus Niameybacter stercoravium | reverse complement strand
GATATATAGCAGCAACGCTTTGTGTAAGTGCTGTGGCTTTTACGGGATGTAGCACATCAAATGAGGTTCAGTCAGAAATCAAACAAGAAGTAGCAAGTCAAGAAGAAACAAATCAAGATGAAGCTGTAACCGATATGAATATTGTTTCAGTTACAGTAGCAGCTACGCAAGTACTTGATAAGCTTGAAACAGATTTAGTGGGTGTACCAAATACAAAATATACTTTACCAACACGTTATGATGGTGTTACGCAAATTGGTCAGGTTATGAGTCCAGACTTTGAAATTATTGCGTCACTTGATCCAGATTTAGTCGTTATAGACAGCATGTTTAGAGAAAATATGGAAAAAAGTATGAATGAATTTGGTATGGAAGCATTCTATTTTAACACAAGTACTTATACAAACTTTTTAGGAAGTATAGAAGAACTTGGTCAGGTTATTGGCAAGGAAGAAGAGGCTAAAGCACTTATTAACGAGCTAGAAGGCGTAGAAGAAGCTGTAAAAAGTAAGATAAAAGGGGAAGCCCCAACAGTAGCCGTATTATTTGGTGGTGGTGAAAACTTTATGTTAGCTACAGATAATTCTTATTTAGGTGATTTAGTAGATATTGCAGGTGCTAACAATATTACAGATGACTTAAAAGTAGGATCAGATTATATACCTTTTAGTATGGAACAGATTGTAGCAAGTAATCCAGATTACATTTTACGTTTTGCTCATGGTAATTTAGAAGAAACGAAGAAGTCTTTCGACCAAGCTTTTGATAAGAATCCAGCTTTTGCAACATTAGATGCAGTTAAAGAAGGAAGAGTCATTGACCTAGACCCAACAATATTTGGTGTATCTGCTAATATTCATGTTGTAGATGCTATTGAAGTATTAGGTGACATTTTATATGGTGAATAATAATGAAAAACAAAAAACTATTTTGGATTATATCAGCCAATATTTTACTTATTACACTAATCATCCTCTTTTCCACTGTTGGGAGTGTTAACTTAGGTTTTGGCGAGATTATACATGAACTTCTTAATGGTGATAACCAGATGGTACGTGCTATTGTACTTAAGATGCGCTTGCCACGTAACTTATTAGCTGTGTTAGTAGGAGCAAATCTTGCAGTAGCAGGCCTTTTTTTACAGGCTGTTATGAAAAATCCACTGGCTGATCCAGGTATTACCGGGGTATCTAGTGGTGCAAGTGTAGGTGCTATTATTATCTTGCTTGTTTCTCCAGCACATACAGGTATTTTACCTATTGTTGCTTTCGTAGGCGGAAGCATTGCCTGTATACTTATTTATGCGATGGCATGGAAGAAAGGACTTCAGCCTAACCGTATTGTACTTGCAGGGGTAGCTGTTAATACAATTTTAGGTGGGATTATTTCCTTCTTCTCTACCATGTATAGTGACCGTATTCAAAGTGCTATGTTATGGCTAAATGGTAGTCTTGCGACTAAGACATGGGGCGATGTAGAAACTTTAGTAGGTTACTCTATTGTGGGTCTTATTGCTTCATTCTTCCTTATTAGAAGTGCAAATATCCTTCAGCTTGGTGATGAAGCAGCTGTCAACTTAGGTCTTAATATTCATAGAGCAAGAATAATTATTTCAGCAGTTGCAGTATTTTTAGCAGCTACGGCCACTGCAGTTGTAGGTATTGTAAGTTTTGTAGGCCTTATTGTTCCACATATTGCACGTATGTTAATGGGGAATGATCATAAATATACTTTGCCATTTAGTATGGCGTTAGGGAGTACAGTGCTACTTATAGCTGATACGTTAGGACGTACTATAGGAGGTTCTATAGAAATTCCAGTAGGTGTTATTATGGCCATTGTAGGAGGACCGTTCTTCCTTTATTTACTTAGAAAGAAAGGAGCGTACTAAATGATTCGTGCAGAGCACATACAAGTTGGTTATGATGAAAAAATTGTTATTAAGGATTTAAGTCTTAATATTCATAAAGGCGAAGTCGTTTCTATATTAGGCCCAAATGGTTGTGGTAAATCAACGCTTCTTAAAACCCTTTCTAGAGTATTAAAGCCTATGAAAGGAAGCATACTTGTAGAAAATAATCCTATTCATTCTATTGGAACTAAAACCTTATCACGTAAAATAGCTATGCTTTCTCAGCACAATGAGGCACCAGCTGGAATTACGGTTAAGGAACTTGTTTACTACGGTAGATTGCCGCATAAAAAATGGTATGAAACAAAAAATAAAGAAGATGAAACGATTATTGACTGGGCCCTTACACACACAGGGCTTAAGGATTATAAAGATAGACTAGTAAGTGGCTTATCAGGAGGAGAAAGACAAAGGGTATGGCTAGCTATGGCTCTTGCTCAAAAACCGGAAGTCTTACTTTTAGATGAACCAACTACTTACTTAGATATTTCACATCAGCTTGAACTGATGGAGCTTATTAGAAGTATTAATGAAAAATTTAATATGACAATTATTATGGTTTTACATGATTTGAATCAAGCTAGTGAGTATAGCGATAGGCTAGTAATTATGAAAAAGGGTGAAATTAAAGGTGATGGGTCACCTTGTGAGCTAATTAATGAGCACTTACTAAGAGAAATTTATAATATTCAATGCGATATTGATATTAATCCTCTTACTTCAAAACCTCGTATTCACCCTATCAAAACATGTAGAGCACACTGTATATTACAACAAGCAAATTAAGGAGAATAATTTATAGAACAATTATTTAAACAAAAGTCTCTTAATGATTAGTTCATTAACTGAGATGGGAGAACCTTTTATCAGTTATGCACCTTTTGCGAAAGTAGGAGAAAAAATTTACATCTATGTTAGTAAAGCAGCAGAGCATTACTATAATATTTCAAGAAATCCTAAAATTGCTATTATGCTCATTGAAGATGAAGCAGCTGCAAAAACAGTATTTGCAAGATGTAGAGTATCTTTTAATGCAACGGCAACAAAAATGGAAGAAGTACCAGATAGTATTTGGGAAGCCTTTGAAGGTGTTCAAGGAAAAGAAATGCTACAAGTGCTTAAAACATTAGATTTTGATATGTTTGAATTAGAGCTTCATCATGGAAGACTTGTAAAAGGCTTTGGTAAAGCTTATAATATTCAGCTTAAAGATGGTGAGTGGATACAAGAGCAAGTAACAGGTGCTGGGCATGGGCAAGGTATGCCTCATCCACATGGCATGGGTCACCCACAAGATATGGCACATCCACACGGTATGTCAAAACAATAAATAAAAGAAAACAAGGCTATTGCAGATTTGAATACTGCAATAGCCTTGCCTTTTACTGAGATAAATCTTGTACGTAGAGCGTACGTACTTGAGGTTCATGAGTTGGAGGAGTTTGCACTGAATGAAGAGAAGGGGAAGGACTCTCACGTTTTTCAAAGAAGGATTTAGCCACTTGAGGAAAGAGCGCATAGCTTAATACATCTTCTTCGTTATGAGCAAGGGGGCCAGCCTCTAATTTATACTTTTCAAGTTCAGGCGGAAGAAGGTCTGCGGGTCTGCAGGTTATAACCTCTTCATCGCCTATTGCTTTTTTCCTAACAACTTCATTGACTGGAGCTGGAACTTTTCCATACTCCCCTCTGAGTAAGCCTTTAGATTCTTTTGTAAATATTTTATAACGCTCACCAGATAAGACGTTAAGGACAGCCTGTGAGCCTACAATTTGGCTTGTTGGGGTAACAAGAGGAGGATAGCCGAAGTCTTCGCGTACACGAGGAATTTCTGCAAGGACTTCATAATACTTATCTTCAGCTTTTGCTTGCTTAAGTTGAGAGATAAGATTAGAGAGCATACCACCAGGGACCTGATAAAGGAGTGTATTAGTATCTACCGAGAGGACTTTAGAATCTAGGAAACCTTCTGTTTTAAGGCGGTTTGCAACATCTCTAAAGTGAGTGGCAGCCTGACTAAGTTTAGAAAGGTCAAGTCCTGTATCATAGTCTGTATGCTGCAAGGTAGCTACTAAGGATTCTGTAGTAGGCTGAGAAGTACCGTTTGCAAGAGGAGAGAGGGCACAGTCTACAATATCTACGCCAGCTTGAATAGCGAGTAGGTAGGTCATGTCACCTGTTCCAGTTGTATTATGTGTATGAAGATGAATAGGCACAGAAATATTTTCTTTAAGACGCTTTACGAGATTATAGGCATCAAAAGGAAGGAGGAGATTTGCCATATCTTTAATACAAATCACATCGGCACCTTTTTCTTCAAGGATTGTAGCTAATTTTACAAAATAGTCTTCATTATGGAAAGGGCTCGTAGTATAGCTGATAGCGGCTTCGCAGATACCACCATATTCTTTAACTGCTTTCATAGCACGTTCCATATTACGAATGTCATTAAGTGCATCAAAAATACGTACCACATCAATACCATTTTCTATAGACTTACGACAAAAAGCGTCTACAACATCATCGGCATAATGTTTATAACCTAATATATTTTGTCCTCTTAAAAGCATTTGAAGTTTAGTATGAGGTAAATGAGCTTTTAATGTACGTAGTCTTTCCCAAGGATCTTCATTTAAAAAGCGCATACAGGCATCAAAAGTAGCCCCTCCCCAGCATTCAAGTGACCAATAGCCCATTTCATCAAGTAGTTTACAGGCAGGAAGCATCTCTTCAAGTTTCATACGGGTAGCAGCCTGAGATTGATGGGCATCTCTTAAAATTGTATCTGTTATATAGATTTGTTTCTTCATGTTTTATCCCTCCATTAACCAAATAAGGCAAGCAGTACACCTGCTGCAATAGCAGAACCGATAACACCAGCTACATTTGGACCCATAGCATGCATAAGTAGGAAATTTCCAGGATTTTCTTTTTGTCCTACGACTTGAGAGACCCTTGCCGCCATAGGAACAGCGGAAACACCTGCTGAACCAATAAGCGGATTAATCTTATCTTTAAGGAAGAGATTCATAAATTTGGCTAAGAGTACACCGCCAGCTGTACCAAGTGCAAAGGCTGTAACACCCATAATTAAAATCTTAATAGTCGCTAGACTTAAAAATGTATCAGCTGTAGCTGTTGCACCAACACAAATACCTAAGAAAATAGTAACGGTATTAATCAGACCATTTTGAGCCGTTTGGCTTAACCTATCTACTACACCGCATTCACGGAAGAGGTTACCGAGCATGAGTGTGCCTACTAAAGGTGTAGCAGATGGAACAAGCAAGGCGACGAAGATGGTTACAACAAAAGGAAAGACGATTTTTTCTCGTTTAGAAACACGGCGTAGCTCATGCATTTGAATTTTACGTTCTTCTTTGGTAGTAAGCAGCTTCATAATAGGTGGTTGAATAACAGGGACTAAAGCCATATAAGAGTAAGCGGCAACAGCAATAGGGCCAAGAAGATGAGGTGCAAGGCGGGTCGTTGTATAGATAGCAGTAGGGCCATCAGCACCACCAATAATACCAATAGAACCTGCTTCAGCGGGGCTGAAGCCTAAATATCTAGCACCAACAAAAGTAAGGAAGATGCCTAACTGAGCAGCTGCACCAAGAAGCAAGCTTTTAGGATTGGCAAGCAGTGGACCAAAGTCAGTCATAGCACCAACGCCTAGGAAGATGAGGCAAGGATAAATACCTAGTTTAACACCTAGGTAAAGAAAGTCTAATAGACCAGGCATAATATCACCTTGTCCTCCAAATAAATCCCAATGGACTTTGCCACCTTCAAAAAGTGCCTCGTGGAACATTTCAGCTCCAGGCAAGTTGGTTAGTAACATACCAAAGGCAATAGGGAGAAGAAGAAGGGGCTCAAAGCCTTTTACAATAGCTAAGTAGGCAAGAAAGCAGGCAATACCTAGCATAATTAAAGTTTGAGGATGATCAAGAATTAAGGAAAAGCCTGTCTGATTTAGAAAATTTATAACAGCGTCCATAGATTATGTACCTCCTGAATAGTCTTCTTTATTCTATTACACAAAGGAGGCTACCGGATTCAACAGTAGTTCCTTGAGTAACGTGAATAGTAGTTACTTGACCATCACAAGGAGAAAGAATTTCATTTTCCATTTTCATAGCTTCTAAAACCATAAGGAC
>JAHLFD010000235.1:0-7396 GCA_018883975.1 Candidatus Niameybacter stercoravium | reverse complement strand
ACTTCCTGTAGTTTAGTAGATAATTGATCAAAGGGCATCCTAAAAGTCCTCCTACATTTCACTTGACAGCTTTTCAACAAGTGCTAAAACTTCCTCAAGCTGTCTATTATTTTTATCTGTGCATTCTTTACAAAATGCATTAAGTTTTTCTTTTGCTTCTGTAAGAATCTTTTCTTGTTTAACGTATTTGCTCCATAAACCAAGTTTTGCTTCATAATCAAGCATTTTCTGCTCAGCTTTCTTTATGGTATCAAAAACACTTTGACGGCTAATGTTATATGTGCTTGCGAGTTCTCCTAATGAATAATCATCAAAATAATAGCGCATTAATAATTCTCTTTGCTTGTCTGTTAATAAGGACTCGTAAAAATCATATAAGTACGTGATTTCAACAAACTTTTCCATACAACACCCCCCGGCCACTGTCAGCCCTTTTTGCTTTACAGATGAATTATAAAGAAAATCTCGTCATTTGTCAACTTTTATTTTTTTTCTGTATTAAAAAGTGCTGCAGCAAATGCTTCCGGATCAAATGGCTGAAGATCATCTACCTTCTCACCTACACCAATATATTTAACTGGAACCTTTAAGCTTTCGCAGATTCCTACTACAGCTCCACCTTTAGCTGTTCCATCTAACTTAGTAAGAACGATTCCATCTACTTTGGCAACTTCTTTAAAAACTTTAACCTGTGAAAGAGCATTTTGGCCTGTTGTTGCATCTAATACAATAAGGACTTCTTTATGAGCTTCTGGGTATTCTCTTTCTATAATACGGCCCATTTTCTCTAATTCTTTCATGAGATTTGTTTTATTTTGCAGGCGCCCTGCTGTATCACAAATAAGAACATCACTTTTTCTTGCTTTAGCCGCTTTAATACCATCAAAAACAACTGCTGCAGGATCTGATCCTTCTTCATGTTTAATAAGTGGTGTTTGTGAGCGATCTGCCCAAATTTGAAGCTGTTCTATAGCTGCTGCTCTAAAAGTATCTGCTGCTGCAAGGACTACATTTTTATTTTGTTCTTTAAATTGATGTGCAAGCTTTCCAATAGTTGTCGTCTTACCTACACCATTTACGCCAATAACTAAAATAACATTAGGCTTTCCTTCTACAATAAGCGGTGTATTTTCTTGTGCTGTTAAAATATCTGTAATGATTTCTTGAAGTGTATTTTTGAGCTCACTTGGTTCTGTAATTTTACGTTCTTTAACTAAAGCACGTAATTTTTCCATCATATTGAGTGTTGTATCTACACCAAAGTCAGCCATAATAAGAGCCTCTTCAAGCTCTTCATAAAGCTCTTCGTCAATCTTCTTAAAACCTCGTAGTACGTCATCTACTGCTCCTAAGAAATTATCACGCGTTTTAGTAAGGCCACTAAAAAGTTTAGAGAATAAACCTTTCTTCTTAGGTTCTTCTTCCACTACCTCTTCTTCTTGAGCCTCTTCACTTATTACAGTTTCTTCTACTACTGGCTGTAACTCTATAACTGTTTCTGATTGTTCCTCTAACTCATGTGCAGTTTCTTCAACTAAATCATTGAACTCTACACTTTCTTCTACATGTTCTAATTCTTGATGCTCTACTTGATGTTCCTCTTCTTGTTCTGCTTCTTTTAATTCCATAACAGGCTCTGATAGGATAATATTCTGTTTTTCTTCCTCTGCTGTAGAAGTTTCCTCTTGTAAAGACTCCTCTTTAGCTTCTACTTGGTTTGTGTCGTGTTCCTTAGTCTCATGAACCTCTTCTTTTTTCTTAAAAAATTTCTTAAAGAATGCCATAGGCTCCTCCTTAGCTCGTCTTCTTATCTAAATATTTTGTTGCTTCTTCTAATTTTATAGAAAGTACTGTAGAAACGCCTCTTTCTTGCATGGTCACACCATATAAAGTATCTGCACGTTCCATTGTACCTTTTCTATGTGTAATTACAATAAATTGGGTATCTTTCGAAAAACTTCCTAGATACTGTGCAAAACGCAGTACATTGGCATCATCTAGAGCAGCCTCTATTTCATCCAGTACACAGAATGGTGACGGTTTTAATTTAAGAATACCAAAGAGAAGGGCAATGGCTGTAAGCGTACGCTCTCCCCCTGATAAAAGAGTCATATTCTGCAACTTCTTACCTGGTGGTTTAGCAATAATCTCTATTCCAGACTCTAATATATTCTCTTCATCTACAAGTTGTAAGAAGGCCATACCTCCTCCAAAAAGTTCCTGAAAGACTGCACTAAAGTTCTCTGCTATATTCTTGAATTGCTCCCTAAAGATTTCATGCATCTGCATGGTTAACTGATTAATAAGTTCGATAAGCGCTTCTTCTGCCTTTTCTATATCTTGTCTTTGAGCAGATAAAAATTCAAAACGTGACTTTGTCTCTTCAAACTCACTAACTGCATTAACATTAACATGTCCTATTACCTTAATTTTAGCACGTAGCTGATCAGCTTGTTTCTTCATATCTACAATACTACCAAGGTCCTTCTTAAAGGCTAGACAAGCTGAATAAGTCATTTCGTATTGTTCCCACATATTATCAGTTTGCTTATGCTCTTCCATCTCTAGCAATTCTTTTTTATTATGCAGCCTATAGCTTTCTTCTTTAAGATTTGCTAGAACTTCATCTATTTTAATAACATTCTCATCTACTTCTTTTGCTTTCTCTTCTAATAAAGCACGATCTGTTTCCGCTTGAGCTTTTTCTGCCGCTGCATTGATAATTTCTTGTTCTAACTTCTCTATTTCTTCTTTTGTCTGCACAATAGTTTGCTGTAATTTCTTTTCATCTTCATAAAGAGATTCTTTACGTTCAAGAATACTCATATGTTGTTCTTTAGTATTGCTAATATTCACTTCTAATGTTTTGATTTGCTCTTCTACATGAACTTTATTCTGACTAGTTGTAGATAAAGCAATTTTTTCTTCTGTTAATTCATTTCTAAGAGCTTCTCTAGCTGTTTTTAAACTTTCTAGTTCGGACTCAAGGTCTTTTAAGCTTTCTTTATCTAGTTCTATTGTTTCTTGTAAGGCTTTAATTTGTTCATAGACTTCTTCTTTGCCTTGCTCTGCTAATGCCTTTGCATCTTCTATAGCAAGTTTTTCCTCTACAAGTTGAAGTTGAGATTGTTTTGTAAGTTTTAAGCTATTTTCACATTTGTTAATTTCTAGAATAAGTACTTTTTCTTCATCATGTAACTTCATAAGCGTATCACTTGCCTTATCCCATTCTACAAGCAAATCTGTCATAGATTGTCTAATAGCCTGTATACGCTTTTCAAACTCGACTGTCTGTACTTTATAAGTTTCATAACGTTCTTTTAACTCTTTAAGCTCACGTGTCCTTGCAAAAATATTATTTTTATTATTTTTACTTGCACCACCACTTAAAGACCCTCCTGCATGGAATACCTCTCCATCTAGTGTTACAATCTTATAACGATACTTATATTTACGTGCAATAACAGAAGCATTTTCAATTTGGTCTACGATCAGGATACGACCTAGCAAATTAGAAACAATCGGCGTATAAATCTCTTCATAACCTACTACATCACTTCCAAGTCCTAAAAAACCTTTCTCTTTGCGAAGGGCTTCTAAATCTGCTGGCTTTGCATAAGGCTGAATTGTATCAAGTGGAAGGAAAGTTACTTTGGCAATATTCCTTTGCTTCATTACTTGAATCATAGCTTTAGCATCCTTTTCAGAACGCGTTACGATATTTTGCATAGCGCCACCTAAAGCTGTTACAATAGCTACTTCATACTCTTTAGGCACTTCTACAATATCTGCTGTAATCCCTAAAATACCTTGCCACATTGCTCCATTTTCTTTCTTAAGGGTTAGAACTTGCTTAACACTATGATAATACCCCTCAAAGTCATTTTTCACCTGCTCTAGCCATGCAATTTGACGCTTAGTTTGTTCTTTATTTTGCTGATTTGTTTTATAGGCATGTTCAAGGTTTGAACACTCCTGTTCGAACTGCACTTTCTGGGATTCTAACTTCTCAAAGTTTATTTCTTCTGTCCTTAAAGTCTCTTGAACTTCTTGTTCTCTTTTCTTCTGAACTTGTAAATGGACTTCCTGATGGGTGATTTCACTATTGAAAGTTTGAATGCTTTCAGTTAGCTGACTATAACGATAATCACGTTGTTCTTCTACAGAAGTCTGTTTATCAATTTCACTCTTAAGGAGGTCTATTTGATGAACTTTATCAAAAATCTCAGATTTTGAAGCCTCTAAACTTTTTTCCTTAATCTCTAAATCTTGTTGTTTAACTTCAAATTCCTTTTCTTTTTTATTAAGGCGTTCTTCCTTCATAGCTTCTTCAAGTTCTAAAGCTGTATGTTTTGCCTTTAAAACTTGATATTCATTTTGCATAGCCTCTTTATAATCTTGCTGCTTTTTTGTATCTTTATCGATTTGGTCAAGAAGCTGGTGAATACTACTAATACGCTCTTCATTAAGTTGAATAGCCGCATGCTTTTGCTGCTGGCTTTTTTCTAAATCACTAATGCGTTGCAGGATATTTTGTGTTGCTACAAAGAAGGCCTCTCTTTTTTGTTTATTCTCTTCTTGAACTTTTACTAACCTTTCTTTATTCGTTTGAGCATCTGAAAGCTGTGCTATAACACTTTCAATATCTGCATTTAGTTTATCTGTATCACGTTTAATGCGATCCACTTCTTCTATATAAAGGTTAATCTCAATATCTTTTAACGTATCTTTTAAGCTTAAATATTCCTTTGTCTTACCTGCTTCAATTTCTAAAGGTTCTAGTCTGGCTTCAATCTCAGACATAATATCATGAATACGTAGTAAATTATCGCGTTCCTTCTCTAGCTTACGCTCTGCTTCTTGCCTACGTACTTTATATTTATAAATCCCTGCTGCTTCTTCAAACAAGCTTCTACGATCCTCTGGCTTTGAACTTAAAATTTTATCAATCTGACCCTGTCCGATAATAGAATAACCTTCTTTACCTATCCCAGTATCCATAAAAAGCTCTTGAATATCTTTGAGCCTACAAGGCGAACCATTAATAAAATACTCACTTTCACCTGATCTATAGACACGACGTTTAATCACGACTTCCATATATTCAATAGGTAGTACATGATCATCATTTTTAATATGCATGGATACTTCTGCATAACCTAGAGATTTACGTTTCTCTGTCCCAGCAAATATAATATCTTCCATTTTGGTTCCGCGTAGTGTTTTGGCACTTTGTTCACCCAGTACCCAGCGAATGGCATCTGCAACATTACTTTTCCCACTTCCATTAGGCCCAATAACAGCTGTAATGCCACGCGGTATATTAAGTTTGACTGCATCCCCGAAAGATTTAAATCCATGTATCTCAATCTTATCTAGATACATCTGTCACCTCTCTATTTCTCCAGCGCTTTAAGCGCAGTTTTAGCTGCTTGTTGTTCAGCTTCTTTTTTACTTTTACCGATACCTTTACCAAGGCATACTTCACCATGATAAACAGCTACATAGAAATCTTTATCATGATCTGGCCCTTTTTCATCCACTACTTCATAATGAAGAGGCTGCATACTTTCTTTCTGGATATTTTCCTGTAAGATTGTTTTATAATCTGTGTAAAGATCCTCTACAGAAAGGCTGTCCACATTCTCAATAAGTGTTGTCTGTAAAAACTTTACTACATCTTCAAAGGCTCCATCTACAAAAATAGCACCTGTAACAGCTTCAAACGCATCTGCTAAGATAGAGTTACGTGTGCGCCCACCTGTCATCTCCTCACCTTTACCTAATAAGATAAAAGCTCCTAAATCTATATTTCTTGCTGTTTTAGCAAGAGAACCTTCACATACAATACTCGCTCTTACCTTTGATAAATCACCTTCTGGCATAACAGGATATTTATCAAATAAATATTTACTAATAATAAGGTCTAAAATAGCATCTCCTAAAAATTCAAGACGTTCATTATCTTTCATCTGATGATTACGATGTTCATTCGCAAATGAACGATGTGTAATCGCCTCTTTTAAGTTATTCGTGTTATTAAATTTATAACCTATAATTGTTTCAAGCTCCATAAGCTTTTTAGGACTTATAAAACTTTCTATTTTTTTGTGCATTCTAATCGCTCCTTAGTTCAGTTCACTCAACACATTCTTAAATAGACTGTTTAATAATTAAAATTTTTAGTTATTAAACACCCTACTTAATATATGCGAAAAGCCCCGCAAAGCGAGGCTCTAAATTAATCTAATCCATTTGCTTGTTTGATGAATTCTACAACATCTCCTACTGTTGAAATGCCTTCAGCATCTTCATTGGAGATTTCCATATCAAATTCCTCTTCTAAAGCCATTATAATTTGAAAAATATCCAGAGAATCTGCATTGAGGTCATCCGTAAAAGATGTTTCTAATGTTACATCCCCTTCTGAAATATTAAGCTGTTCACTAATAATTTCTCTGACTTTCTCAAATACCATACTAACACCTCTTATGAAAATTTATACTTTGATAATATTATATACATGTTTTCTAGTCAATATTATTTTTAATTAAATTTAGAAGCAATCTTTTCAATGAGTTTATTTTCAATAAACTGCTCAGTTTGCATGATTGTGCAATAAATTTGTTTCTCTTTTGAATTACCATGTGTCTTCACAACAAGTCCATTCACGCCCAAAAGTGGCGCGCCACCTTTGCTTGCATAATCAAATTTTTCTTTAATAGACATAACGCCTTTTTTCATAAGTAAAGCCGCAATTTTTGTCTTTAAACTTCTCATAAACTCAGCTTTAACCATTGAAAACACCCACATACCAAAGCCTTCCATAAACTTCAGAATAACATTTCCAACAAAGGCATCACAAACTAAAATATCTGCTTCCCCTGATGGAATTTCTCTTGCTTCTATATTACCGATAAAGTTGATTTTTTCATCTTCTTTTAGAAGTTTAAATGCCTCTTTTGTAAGAGCATTACCTTTTTCTTCTTCTGCACCAATGTTGATGAGTCCTACTTTTGGCGCTCTCACATCCATACATTCTTCCATATAGACAGTGCCCATACGTGCAAATTGGTCTAAATAGGCTGGCTTAGCATCCATATTAGCTCCACAGTCAATAAGAAGGGTATTCCCTTTTTTTGTTGGAATAAGTGGTGCTAAAGCAGGTCTTTCTACACCTTTTATACGGCCAACAACTAAAGTGCCTCCCGCTAAAAGGGCACCTGAATTTCCAGCTGAAACAAAGCCCTCAACTGCTTTATCTTTGACCAGTTTAAGGCCTACTACCATAGAAGAATCTTTTTTGGTTCTAATTGCAGTTACTGGTGAGTCTTCCATTGTAATCACATCTTCTGCATTAACGATTTCAATCTTATTTGGATCATAGGTATAATCC
>JAHLFD010000234.1:0-2538 GCA_018883975.1 Candidatus Niameybacter stercoravium | reverse complement strand
GTCCTTACACTTATTGAAAAAGCTCAACAAAACTATGATGAAGAAAAAGCTAAGGAATTAGAAGCTAAATTTAGAAAAGCTGAATTTAACTTTGATGATTTCTTAGATCAAATGAGACAGCTTAAAAAAATGGGACCTCTTAATCAAATTATGGGGATGCTCCCAGGTATGAATACCGCAAAACTAGGCGATATTAATGTTGATGAAAAACAGCTTGCCTATATTGAAGCCATTATTTTGTCTATGACTAAAGAAGAAAGACAAAACCCAAGCATTTTAAATATGTCTCGTAAGAAACGTATTGCAAAAGGTAGTGGGCGCGATATTCAAGAAGTTAATCGTCTGATTAAACAGTTTGAACAGATGCAGACGATGATGAAGCAGTTCTCAGGTATGATGAAAGGCAAAAAAGGTAAATTTAAATTACCTTTTATGTAAATAAATAATAATTTTTATAATGAGGTGGAATACAATGGCAGTAAAAATCCGTTTAAAAAGATTAGGTGCTAAAAAAGCTCCTTTCTACAGAATCGTAGTAGCAGACTCTCGTTCTCCAAGAGATGGACGTTTCATTGAAGAAGTAGGTTTCTTCAACCCATGTCAAGAACCAAACGAATTAAGCGTAAATAAAGAAGCAGTAGAAAAATGGTTATCAAATGGTGCTCAACCAACTGATACAGTAAAAACTTTACTTAAAAAATCTGGTATTGAAATGTAATACCTAGTGGAGGTATCCGATGAAAAATTTAGTTGAAGTGATCGCCAAGCAATTGGTTGACTTTCCAGAAGAAGTTTCTGTGTCACAACGCGAAGATGAGCATGCAGTAATTCTAGAACTAAAAGTAGCCCCAAGTGATATGGGTAAAATCATCGGAAAGCAAGGTAAGATTGCAAAAGCAATACGTACCATTGTAAAGTCTGCAACAGCTTCTTCAAGTAAGAAAGTTGTTGTAGAGATTAATGAGTAGGTTAGGGTATACCCTAGCCTACTTTGTTATATTAACCATTAGATAGAAGATCTTCTTTCCTATAAAAGAGGGCTTTGTATCTAGTTGTTAAAATTATTTAACATAGAAAGGATGCTTATAAGATGGAACAAATGTTTACAATAGGTAAAATCGTTAATACACACGGTGTTAAAGGAGAAGTACGAGTTTTACCATCTACAGATGATGTTAAGCGTTTTAGCAAGCTTAAGGAAGTGAAAGTTGAAAATCGAACAATGACAACTTATGAAATTGAAACAGTACGTTATCATAAGAATTTCGTACTTTTAAAATTCAAAGGCGTAGATACGATGAATGAAGCAGAACTTCTTAAAAGTAGTCTTTTAAAGATTGATCGTAAAGACGCACTTCCACTTAAAAAAGATGAATATTATCAATGTGACCTTTATGGACTTAAAGTTGTGACAGATACAGGAAGAGATTTAGGTAAGTTAACAGACATCCTTGTGACAGGTAGCAATGATGTGTATGTTGTACGTAATGAAGAAAAAGAAATACTTATTCCTGCTATTAAACAATGTATTTTAAATGTAGATTTAGAAGCTGGGGAAATGCTTGTACATTTATTAGAAGGGTTAGAGGACTAATGAAAATTACAGTAATGACCTTATTCCCTGAAATGATAGATGCAGTTATTAATTGCAGTATTTTAGGGCGTGCTAGACAAAAAGGACTTATTGAAATAGAAGCGGTTAATATTCGTGATTTTGCAAATAATAAGCATCTTCAGGTTGATGATTATCCTTATGGTGGTGGAGCAGGTATGCTGATGATGGCTGATCCTGTATGTAGATGTTATGACCATATTAAGGAGCATGCTAAAGCTGAGCCTTCACGTGTTATTTATATGACACCACAAGGGAAACCTTGGAAACAATCTATGGCCGAAAGCTTTGCACAAGAAGAACATGTTGTGCTGCTGTGTGGGCATTATGAGGGTATTGATCAGCGTGCTATAGATGCTATTGTAACAGATGAAGTTTCTATAGGTGATTATGTACTTACAGATAGTGAACTTGCGGCACTTGTTGTAGCAGATAGTATCAGCAGACTTGTACCTGGTGTATTAGGAAAAGAAGAATCTTTTCAAGATGAGAGCTTTTCAGAGGGACTTTTAGAGTATCCACAGTATACAAGACCTGCTGTTTACAATGGGCAGGCTGTACCTGATGTACTACTTTCTGGTAATCATCAGAAGATTGCTGCCTATAGGAGAGAGCAGTCTATTATAAATACTTTTAATAAAAGACCTGACCTTCTCAAACAAGCTCCATTAACGGATAAAGAGAAACAGTTTATCCACGATTATGCAAAAAATCGTTGCAAATCTTAAAAAGACATGCTATAATTTGTGAGAGTTATTACGGATGGTCCGCTGACACATATGTGCTTAAGAACATCTTAGATTAAAGGAGAAAAATAATGAACGAAATTATCAGAGCAATTGAAAATGAACAAATCAGAGAAGTAACACCTTTCAATGTAGGGGATACAGTACGTGTTTATGCCCGTATCAAAGAAGGACAAAGAG
>JAHLFD010000233.1:0-4281 GCA_018883975.1 Candidatus Niameybacter stercoravium | reverse complement strand
ATATAGTGGAGTGTAGACATGAGTTTTCTATCTGAGTCAAAAGGTATCTCACTAAGACGAGGATATTCCTGACGTAAACTTATTTCGCTCATCCCTAGTCTTTGACCAAGATTAACAAGAGCAACTTCAGTTGGGTCGCCAATTTCTTGGCCTTCTTGATTAGTAGAATCGTTAGCTAATACAGCACTTTGAAGAAGTAGACGTTCTAGTGGTTTAGTATAATCTAAAGTATGACCATCTACTAAGGTATGGTTAAGATAAGCTTTTTTAGTAGTCATCTTATTTTGCGTAAGCGTACCTGTTTTATCAGAGCAGATAATAGAAATACTACCTAGACTTTCTACAGCTTTAAGCTCTTTCATAATAGCATTTTGTTTAGCCATTTTTTGTGTACCAAGTGCTAATACTATTGTAACAATAGAGCTAAGTGCTTCAGGAATAGCTGCAACAGCAAGAGCTACTGCAAACATAAGAGAATCTAGTATAGGAATCTTACGATAAATACTAAGGGTGAAAACAATAAAGCAAATGCCTAATATAATCATAGCAAGCTTTTTACTAAAATCATCTAAGTTCACTTGAAGAGGTGTTTTCTTTTGCTGAGTTTGATTCATAAGTGTTGCAATTTTACCGATTTCAGTTTGCATACCTGTTGAAGTAACTAAAACAATACCACGGCCATAGGTTACAAGAGAACCAGAAAAAACCATATTAATCTGATCACCTAAAGCAACTTCAGTGCGATCTATAACTTCGTTTGTTTTATTGACACTTTCAGACTCACCTGTAAGAGAACTTTCATTAACTTGTAAAGAGTAACTTTCAATGACTCTTCCATCAGCTACAATAAGGTCGCCAGCCTCTAGGAAGATAATATCTCCAGGAACAACTTCATTAGAAGGTATTTCCATTTTAGTACCGTTACGAATGACTTTAGCAGAGGGTGCAGAGAGTGCCTTAAGACTGCTTAAAGATTTTTCGGCCTTAAAATGCTGTACTGTCCCTAAGATAGCATTCAGAATAATAACAGCAAAAATAACGATGGTACTTTCTATATTTCCTGATAGCATAGAGATAATAGCAGCGGCAATTAAAATAAAAACGAGTAAATCTTTAAATTGCTCTAGGAATACTATGAGCATACTTTTCTTTTTACCTTCAGAAAGTGCATTAGGTCCATAATGCTGAAGGGCCTCTTGTGCGGCCTGGGTTGTAAGACCGTCCAGAGATACATGAAAATGTTTAAGTACTTGATTTGTGGATTGATTAAAAAACTTATCCATAATGAGCCTCCTAACTCGAATTTTTGAAAAAAGAGCAGAATAAAAAAAGACTTCTAATGGTTTTTTAGCTTAGTATCGGCTAAAAAATCCATTAAAAGTCTTGTAACCATCGTATGGTATATATCACCAGATTGTGAGCAATCGCGATTGTTGACGATATATTTGAACTACTCCCTTTTAAGGTTAAAATTTAAATTAGCATATAATTTAATATGATAATAACGATATAAATAGAATTTGTCAATAGAAATTTTTAGATGCATATTCAAAGGCTTAGATACCATAGTATATAGATAGGACAAAGAAATCATAAAAGGTATAGGAGTAAAGCATGCAAATTATAAAGGGTATAAGGATTTTATTAATTATTAATATAATTTATCTAATGTGTACAGTGCAGTGGCTTCAAATGCTTATTGTGGCCTCTGTACTTTTGGTAAGTTTTGTACCTGAAGCATTAAAGTTTACAACAGGTGTAGAGCTAACAAAATTTATGAATTACTTTTTTATAGTGTTTGTTCTATTGTCTCAGTGGTGTGGGACATATTTAAGAGCTTATGATGTGATCAGTTGGTGGGATATATTTTTGCATGGATTATCTGCTCTTGTAGTAGGATTAGGTGGACTTGTTATATTAAAATTATGTGACCCAGAACTCTTGACTTTTAAAAATCAAAAATATGGGCTCATTAGTATGATGATATTCTTCACTATTTCATCTAGTGCAGTGTTTTGGGAAATCTTCGAATTTGTTGGAGATACTTTCTTTGGAACCAATGCACAGCTTAAAAGTTTAAGTGATACAATGGAAGATATGCTTATTTGTGTTATTATAGGAATTATTTTTTCAGTTTGGATTTATATGAGTTTAAGAAAAGGGAAAGATACTTTTGTCATAAAACAAATGAATGAATTTATGTTACTGAATAAAGATAAGGCAAAATAGGACTTCTATGCTATAATAAAATTAAAATTTTAGACTGACTTAAAGTGAAAGGAAATAATATGATTTTATTAGCAGCAACAGATATAAAAAAAGTCTATGGTGAAAAAATAATTTTTAATCAATTAGCATTAAGTATTCATAGTGAAGATAAAATAGGATTAATCGGGATTAATGGTACAGGAAAATCAAGTCTTCTTAAAATATTAGCAGGGCTTGAAACAGCTGACGCAGGAGAAATTACAACTTCTAATGAACTTATGATAGAATATTTGCCACAGAATCCTTACTTTGATCCTGAGGCTACAGTTATTGAACAGATTTTCAAAGGAACTTCTAGATTTATGCAGGTTCTTAAAAATTATGAAGAAGTCACAATAGCCTTAGAGAAAGAGCCCGATAATGAAGTTTTACAAGAAAAATTATTAAAACTTACAACTGAAATGGATGCAGTAGATGCATGGCAAGCAGAAAGTGAAGCTAAAGCAGTATTAACCAAACTGGGAATTAGTGAATTTAATCAGAAAGTAGGCAATTTATCAGGTGGGCAGAAAAAGCGTATTGCACTAGCAGGTGCACTCATTAGACCATGTAATCTACTGATTATGGATGAGCCTACTAACCACTTAGATAATGATACTATCGATTATTTAGAAGAAGTCCTTAAAAATAAAAAATGTGCCGTACTCATGGTAACCCATGACCGTTATTTCCTTGACCGTGTAACAAATAAAATTGTGGAACTAGAAGATGGTAAACTCTATACGTATGAAGGTAATTATGGAACTTATCTAGAACTTAAAGAGCAGAGAGAAAGCATTCAAAAGCGTATGGAAGATAAACAGAAAACCCTCTATAAGCAAGAGTTAGAATGGATGCGTAAGGGAGTAGAGGCAAGAAGAACGAAGCAGAAAGCAAGACAGGAACGTTTCTACGAACTCAAAGACCAAATGCAGTTTAAGCAAAGTGATAAGATGGAGATGGGGCTTGCTACTTCAAGACTTGGTAAAAAAGTTATAGAAATGCAAGATGTATGTAAGGCTTATGGAGATAAGGTACTTATTCGTGATTTTACGTATAACTTTATTAAAGGTGAACGTATTGGGATTATAGGTAATAATGGTTTAGGCAAATCTACCCTTTTAAACCTTATTACAGAAGAAATTAAACCAGATAGTGGGACTATTGAAATTGGTGAGACAGTACGTATTGGTTACTATAGCCAAGAAAGCAAAGGCATGGATGATACTATGCGCGTGATTGATTATGTGAAAGAACGTGGTGAATATGTAAGAGCAGAAGATGGCAGCCTTGTATCAGCAAGCAAAATGCTTGAGCGTTTCTTATTCCCATCACATATGCAGTATACGCCAATTGGCAAGCTATCAGGTGGGGAAAAACGTCGATTATATTTATTAGGAGTACTGATGAATGATGTCAATGTACTTCTCTTAGATGAGCCTACTAATGATTTAGATATACAGACATTACAAATATTAGAAGATTATATCGAACAGTTTGCAGGACCTGTTATTGCTATTTCACATGATCGTTATTTCCTTGACCGTATTTCAGACAAGCTTTTTGTGTTTGAAGGTAATGGCGTGATTCGTGATAGTGTAGGTGGCTATAGTGATTATATAGAGCACCGTAGGCAGGAGAGTCAAATAGCTACGCCAATTAAACAAGATAATAAAGCAAAAACAGACAGTTGGAAGAAAAACAGCCAAACAAAACTTAAAATGAGTTATAACGAAAAGATGGAGTTTGAACGTATTGAGGCAGATATTGAAAAGTTAGAAGAAAGTCTTGAAAATATAGAATCAGAGATGGCAAAAGAAGCAAGTAACTATAGTAAATTAAATGACTTAATAAAAGAAAAAGAACAACTAGAAAGTCAGCTTGAGCATAAAATGGAACGTTGGGAATACTTAAGTGAGCTTGATGAGAAAATCAAAAACCAATAAGCAAAAGGAAGCTATTAAGAATAGCTTCCTTTTTTAGTGCACAAAAGACAAAGTGAATTATATTTTGATAAATTATTTTATATATATT
>JAHLFD010000018.1:0-5184 GCA_018883975.1 Candidatus Niameybacter stercoravium | reverse complement strand
GGCCTGAGCTTCACATCTTTTAATATGTTAGAAGCGCCGGACTTTATAGGGCTTGCAAACTATATTCAACTTTTAGCTTATGACGATGTTTTCTTAATAGCAATAAAAAATACACTTTTATTGGCAATTATTACAGGGCCAATCAGTTATTTAATGTGTTTCCTTTTCGCATGGCTTATCAATGAGCTTCCACCAAAACCACGTGCCATTTTAACACTTATTTTCTATGCGCCATCTATATCAGGTAACGTTTATATGATCTGGAAACTGATCTTCTCATCTGATATGTACGGTTTTGCTAATGCGTGGCTTATGAAAATGGGAATAATTGATTCACCAATTTTATGGTTTGAAACTGCAGAATATATTTTGCCGATCTTAATCCTAGTGCAGTTGTGGTTAAGTCTTGGGGTAAGTTTCCTTGCCTTCATCGCTGGTTTACAGACTGTAGACAAATCACTTTATGAAGCAGGTGCGGTAGATGGTATTAAAAATAGATGGCAAGAGCTTTGGTTTATTACCCTTCCATCTATGAAACCACAGCTTATGTTCGGTGCGGTTATGCAGATTACAAACTCACTTTCTATCTCTGCAATTTCTATAGAGTTAGTTGGATTCCCATCTGTTGACTATGCTGGACACACTATCTTAACTCACTTACATGACTTTGGTAACGTAAGGTTTGAGATGGGTTATGCAAGTGCTATAGCCACTGTACTATTCTTGATAATGCTTATAGCTAATATTTTAGTTCAAAAATTATTAAGAAAGGTTGGGGACTAAGATGCAGATAATCGACAGAGTAAAAAATAGTATAAAGAGCAGAAAGTTTACACGAAGAAATAGAAGTATCGGGGGAGACCTAGGGTTAATGATCTTACTAGGAGCATTTGCACTTTTTAGTGCCTATCCTCTTGTTTATGCTATTAACAATGCCTTTAAACCTTTAAGTGAGATATTCTTATTCCCACCTAAACTCTTTGTACAGAATCCAACATTTGATAACTTCTTTGATTTATCAACTATTATTGGGAATTCGTGGGTACCTTTCTCAAGGTATATGTTTAATACACTTTTCATTACTATATTAGGAACAGGCGGTACAGTTTTACTTGGAACAATGGCGGCTTATCCTTTAGCAAAATATAATTTCCCAGGTTCTAAAGTAATGTCAAACATTATTGTTTACGCACTTATGTTTAACAGTACAGTTACAGCTATTCCTAACTACATTATTATGAGTAAAATGGGTCTTGTAAATAGCTACTGGGCAGTTATTCTTCCAGTTATCGGTTCAACACTTGGACTTTATCTGATGAAAAACTTCATTGTACAAATTCCAATGGCACTTGTTGAGTCTGCTAAGATTGATGGAGCAACAGAATTTAGAGTATTCTGGTCAGTTATTATTCCGCTTTGTAAACCAGCATGGATTACTTTATGTATTTTATCCTTCCAAACTTTATGGGGTGCAACAGGTGGTACCTTCATTTATTCTGAAAACTTAAAACCTATTAGTTATGCACTTTCACAAGTTGTTGGTGGAGGTATCGCAAGAACAGGGGTAGCATCGGCAGTATCCCTTATTATGATGATTGTGCCGGTAACGGTATTTGTTATCTCACAAAGCAATGTCATTGAGACAATGGCAAGTTCTGGTATGAAAGACTGATAAAGGAGTGGGTAAATTGAGAACGAGAAAAAAACTTATAGCCTTAATCTTTACCACGATTTTAATGCTTCAAAACATTGTATTTGCCCAAAATACCGTAGAAACGACTTATAACTACAATTGGTGGGGAAATGGAATTGAAGATATTCCGTTCTTTGAACTTTATAAGACAATTGATAAGGAAGCTATGGGGGATATTACCCTTTCAGGGATGGATGATGTAACTGTTGTAGGAGATAGAATTTATATTATTGATACAGCAGAATCACGTCTTAATGTTTTTAATACAGAGTTTGAATTAATAAATAGTATTAAAGTTGTACGTAATGCAGAAGGAAAGATTGCAATCGATCCTAAAACAAAGAGTCAAGTAACTTTAAAAAATCCAGAGGGTGTATTTATTCATGAACAAAACGAAGAAATCTACATTGCAGATACAGGTAATGAGAGAATCGTTATTTTAAATGAAAAAGATTTTACTCTTAAACGTATTATTAATAAACCAGATAATATGGTAGGACAAACAAGCTTTAAACCTTCTAAAATTGCTGTAGACCGTATTAATAGAATTTATATTATTGTACAGTCTGGATTCGAAGGTATTATAGAGCTTACTAGTGAAGGTGAATTTACAAGATACTTTGGGGTAAATAAGCCAAAAGTAGACTTAATGGATCACTTCTGGAGAAACATGGCTTCAGAAGAACAAAAAGCAAAAATGCAAAAAGTTTTAGCACCATCTTTCAATAATATTGAAATTGATGATGAAGGATTTATCTATGCGACTACTTTTGACACAAGTGCAAAAGATATGGTATTTAGATTAAATCCAAAAGGTGAAAACGTACTTCGTGAGAATGGTGCATGGCCAGTACGTGGAGACTTAATAGATAAAACAGAATTAGTTGTAACACAATCACCAAGTAAATTTGTAGATATTGCACTTACAGATTACGGTACTTATGCACTTCTAGACAAAAATAATGGACGTGTATTCATTTACAACTTTGACGGGGAGCTTATGAACATCTTTGGCAAAAAAGGTTTCATGAAAGGCGAACTTAATGACCCAACATCCTTAGCATGGATGGGAGATAATCTTATCGTAACAGATAAACAAATGAAATGTGCTTATGTTTATAAACCAACACAATTTGGCGAGTTAGCACTTAGTGCATCTGAGGCTTACTATAATGGTGAGTGGGATAAAGCAACAGAACTTTTAGAAGAAGCAATTAGTATGAACGGAAACTTTGAAATGGCGTATACAACTATCGGTAAATCTTACCTTATGAAAGAAGACTATGATACATCAATGTATTACTTCAAATTAGGTAATAACCGAGAATATTATTCTAAAGCTTTTAATAGTTATCGTAGTATATGGATTCAAGAGAATTTTGGATGGATCTTTGCAGGGATGATCCTTGTAGTAGTAGGCGTTGCATACTCTGAATACCGCTATTTTAAAAAGCAAAGAAAATAAGGAGGGGTTGAAATGAAACAATTTATTGAAGATTTTAAGTACTTAAAGTATACAATTTTCCACCCGTTTGATGCTTTTTATGAAATTAAATGGCGTGGTAAAGGTAATATGCTTTTAGCAACTTTATTACTTGTACTTTATAGTATTGTGCAAGTTATAAGTTATCAATATACAGGATTTATTATGAATGAAAATCCATTATTCGAAATGAATAGTATTGCGATTATTGTCATAGCTGTTGCACCATTATTCTTGTTCATGATAAGTAACTGGAGTGTATCTACACTTTATAATGGTAAAGCAAAGATTAAAGATCTTTATGTCTTAGTAGCCTATTCACTCTTCCCGATGATTATTATTAATGTCATTACAATACTCTTAAGTAACATTGTAATTATGGAAGAGGCTAGTTTAGTATTTGCTTTTGGCACAATAGGAACACTATGGTTCTTGTTCTTAATGTTTACAGGACTTTCAACAATGCATGAGTTTAATATAGAAGAAAACATTATGACATTACTTGCAACTGCTATTGCTGCAGTGATTATTATCTTTTTATGTGTTCTTTATTTTTCTCTTATGGAACAAGTTATAAACTTCGTGACAACAATTAGCCAAGAATTCATGAGAAGGTGGTGATAGGGTATGAATAAAAAAATAAGAAACATGATTATTGCTTTGGCAGCCATTATACTTGTAACAACAGGTGTTGTACAAACTATCCCACAAATGACCCTTAAAGCGGAGGCCATAGAGCCTTACGCAAAAGGGGAATTGGCACCGGTAAATAGTGAAATTGCTATTAAACAAGGCGAAATGCTTGTTGCAGCTTCAAATGGTAAACAACTTTTCGTAAATACTGACGATTTATCTATTCGTGTTGTAGATGAAAAATCAGGTAAAGAATGGTCTAGCCAAATTAAAGATGCAGCAAATAATAAAGAAAAATCTATCGTAAATATTACTTACATTGGTAAAGATGATAAAAAGGTAGAGTGGGATGCATATAGCAATATTATTGAACAAGGCAATTATGAAATTGCTCAAATCGAAGATGGTGCACGTATTACGATGCATTTCCAAAATGGTACAAAAACAATTGAACAACTTGTACCAAGCTATATTGATAAAGATTACTACGAAGAACGTTTCGTAGGCGAACTTGAGAAACAAGAAAAAGAAGGTAAATTAACTGCTAAGCAAGTAGCTACGTATAAAAGTGTATTAAACTCTGTTTATGCAAAAGATACAGGTAAAGGTGGTCTTAAACTTAAATCAGGAAATACACTTCCACCAAGTGGGATCAAACAGTTAAATGACCTAGTTGAAGCAATTGGTTATACAGAAGATATGGTAAGAGCAGACAATGAAGCGGCAGGACTTGATATTGAAATGCCACAAATGGCTAGCTTCAAAATTGTTATGAATCTTACACTTGATCAAGGCGACTTACTTGTTAATGTGCCAACTTACGAATGTGTAAGTGGTAATGATTTCTTCACACTTCAAAAAATTGAGGTACTTCCTAACTTCGGTTATGCTTCATCAGATGTTGTAAAAGATGGTTACATTTTTGTGCCAGATGGTTCAGGAGCGCTCTTTGAGCTTAACAGCTACAATGCAAGCTATCCTCAATATTCAAGACCACTTTACAATAATACATACTTTGACCAAATGTACGTAAAAGATTCTTATAGTGAAAATGTATCCATGCCTGTATTTGGGATTATGTATGGTAAAGATGAAAATGCTACACATGGTATGATGGGAATCATTGAATCAGGTGAAGAACTTGGATCAGTTAACGTTCAGCTTGGTACAAATGATAGTTCAACAGGTGGTGGTATCAACAATAAAGTATACTCTGCTGTTGACACGACTCAATATTCAAGGGTTAAACTTCAAGGACCTTATGCTGAGGAAAGTACACGTTACTTAACTTCTACAGGACCTATTGATATGGATTACACTGTAAGATACAAATTCTTTAATGAAGCAACTACATATTACGACTTGGCAGAAGCTT
>JAHLFD010000232.1:0-12283 GCA_018883975.1 Candidatus Niameybacter stercoravium | reverse complement strand
GTGAATGCCATCTCTTGCGGATGGGATATGAATGCTCACTTCTCTGAGGAAGATAAAAATGCTTTTATTGATGAAGTACCCCTTTGCCGTACTGGTAAAGTTGAAGACGTGGCTGAAACCTGTCTTTACTTAGCCAGTGAGGCAGCCAGCTATATGACAGGACAAATTCTTACCTTAGATGGTGGACTTTTATAATAATATATAGGCTTTATGCATTATACTACTGAATAAAAGAGAGGCTATCTGCTTCTATTCATCTTGTATAAGATGATAGACTGATAGCCTCTTTCTTATATCCTTATTTTTAAACATAAAAAAAGCCAATCCATAAAGGATTGACTTTGAAAAATTAACGTTTTGAGAACTGTGGTGCACGTCTCGCAGCTTTGAGACCGTATTTTTTTCTTTCTTTCATTCTTGGGTCCCTTGTTAAGAAGCCTGCTTTTTTAAGAGCTGGACGGAATTCACCATCAGCTTGAAGTAACGCACGGCTAATACCATGACGGATAGCTCCAGCTTGTCCTGTTGTTCCTCCACCATATACGTTTACTCTAACATCAAATTTGTTTAATGTTTCTGTAAGTACTAATGGTTGACGAGTAATAACTTTTAATGTTTCAAGACCGAAATATTCTTCGATATCTCTCTTATTGATTGTAATTTTACCTGTTCCTGGTACAAGGTATACACGTGCTACTGAGCTTTTACGTCTACCTGTTCCATAATATCTAACTGCTGCCATTTGTATTGCCTCCTCTCGATACGATTAATATTTGAATGTAAGTACTTCTGGTTTTTGAGCTTCATGATTGTGCTCTGTTCCAGCATATACACGTAATTTTGTAAGCATTTGTCTACCTAAAGAGTTTTTAGGAAGCATACCTTTTACTGCGTACATAACAACGCGTTCTGGATGTTCGTTAAGCATATCACGAGCTTTAGTTTCTTTTAAACCACCAGCGTATCCAGAGTGTTTTCTGTATAATTTTTGGTCAAGTTTTTTACCTGTGAATACTACTTTTTCAGCGTTGATTACGATTACGTGATCACCACAGTCTACGTGTGGAGTATAAGTAGGTTTGTTTTTACCTCTTAACACTGTTGTGATTTGGCTTGCAAGTCTACCTACTGTTTGACCTTCAGCATCAATAATATACCATTTTCTTTCAACATTTTGAGCATTTGCCATATATGTTGTTCTCATATAAATTCCCTCCTTCGGCCTAGTCTTCGCTAGTTAAACCGTCTATTTGATATAAAATCCGGGGCATTTGGATTCTATAAGTGGGCTTATTAACACAAATTACATTATAGTATAGGTGACTTGGACTGTCAAGAGACTACGTCCGATTTATTTATGCACAATTTAACCATTTTTTCTTAAAAGTTATCCACATTTTTTATATATAAATTGTTTATAACTCTCTATATTTGTTAATAAGTATAAAATTTTTCTCATTAATTAATTTTTTATGTCTGTTCATAACGAAGCGCGGCATCATAGTACACTTCTAGTAAGGTAAGACCTTCTGGTGGAGCTGTCGGACCACCTAATGTACGGTCCCTTTTTTCGATCATTTCTTCAATAGTATGTGCAGTTAGTCTATGTCTTCCTACATCAATGAGTGTTCCTGCAATAATACGTACCATATTATAAAGGAAACCATTCCCACATACATCTAGGTAAACTATATCACCTTGCTCATGTACTTCTATACTATAAACTGTACGTACTGTATCTTTGACTGTACTTCCAGAAGCACAGAAACATTTAAAGTCATGTGTTCCTTCTATCATACGTGCTGCTTCTTTCATAGCTTCTATATCTAAGCTATAAGGATAGAAGTAACAATACTTTCCTATAAACGGGTCATTCACTTTACTTGTCAGAATCTGATAACGGTAAGTCTTTTTCTTCGCCATAAAACGTGGGTGAAAATCTGCTTTTACATCCCTTGCCTCTTTAATGACAATTTCCTTTGGTAATCTGCTATTAAGGGCTTTAGCAAAACGTTCTGTCGGAATAGGTGTATCAATATCAATAATACAGCACTGTCCTTTGGCATGAACCCCCGCATCTGTTCTCCCTGACCCTACTAAGTCTACTTTCTGCCCAGTTAAACTATAAATTGCATTCTCTACAGTTCCTTGTATAGTTATTGCATGCTCCTGTTTAGCAAAACCATGATAATCTGTTCCATCATAAGCTATAATAAGCTGTATTCTTCTCATAGCTCCTCCTTATTCATTCTCTCTTTAAGTCTCTTCTTTTATCTTTTAATCTTATAACACAATACACATTACAATATAAAGTACGCCAAATCCAAAGGCTACAAAGTCTCCTTTATGGTACTCTAACTTATTCATACGTGTTCTACCCGCTCCCCCTTGGTAGCATCTAGCTTCCATAGCCATTGCTAAATCTTCTGCTCTTCTAAATGCAGAAATAAATAATGGCACCATAATTGGAATCATAGCTTTCGCACGTTGCATAATATTACCACTCTCAAAGTCAGCACCTCTTGCTGTTTGAGCCTTCATAATCTTATCTGTTTCCTCTAATAAAATAGGAATAAATCTTAATGAGATACTCATCATCATAGCAATCTCATGTGCTGGCACATGAATCTTTGTAAATGGCATTAATAAACTTTCTATACCATCTGTAAGCTGAATAGGTGAAGTCGTTAATGTCAGAAGTGAACTTCCCACAATAAGTAGGATTAATCTCGTTCCCATTTCAAGGGCAAAGAAAATTCCTTCCCATGTAATGTGTATAAAGCCCCAGTCTACAATAGTATGTTCACCTGTTGTAAAGAACACATTAAGTACAACGGTAAAGAGTAAAATAACCACAATACTCTTTAGTCCTTTTAGCATATATTTAACAGGCACTTTACTTACTTTAATAGCTAGTGCTAATGCTAAGAATACACCTAAGTATCCCCATACAGTATCTACGAAAAAGAGCGCAATAATATAAGCAAACGTAAGAAGAATCTTAGTCCTAGGATCAAGCTTATGCACAGGTGAGGTAATTGGATAATACTGACCTATCGTAATATCTCGTATCATGAGTTATTCACCTCTTTCTCTAAACAAGCTATAAGCTTACTTGCTGCTTCTTCTACAGTTAATACATCTGTATCTACTAACATACCTTTTTCTTTTAATGCATCCATAATATGTCTAATTTGTGGAACACCAAGACCTATCTCTTCTAATCTTTCTCTATGCTTAAAGACTTCTCTTGTATCTCCCTTAAAGGCAATCTCACCTCTATAAAGTACAATAAGTTCTTCTACATAGCGTGCTACATCTTCCATACTATGTGAAATAAGTACAATGGTTAAATGCCTTGTTTCATGCATCTCTTTTAATTGACTAAACAGTTCTTCTCTACCCTTAGGATCAAGTCCTGCTGTAGGCTCATCTAAAATTAAGATATCTGGGTTCATAGCTAACACACCTGCTATAGCTACACGTCTTTTCTGTCCACCCGATAATTCAAAAGGTGACTTCTGCCAAAACTCTTCATCTAAACCTACTGCTTTTAAAGAAGATTCTATTCTTTCCTTTAATGCATCACCCTCTAGCCCTAAGTTCTTAGGTCCATAAGCTACATCATCATAGACAGTCATTTCAAAGAGTTGGTATTCTGGATATTGAAATACAAGACCTACTGATTGTCTAATATGCTTTTTATCTACACCATCTCCATGAATATTGATCCCTTTGACATAGACCTCTCCTCTTGTAGGTTTTAAAAGTCCATTAAACATTTGAATAAGTGTACTCTTTCCAGAACCTGTATGTCCAATAATACCTAGAAAGCTTCCATCTTTTATCTGCAGATTAACATCATGAAGTGCTACTTTCTCAAAAGGCGTTCCTTCATTATAAATATGTGTTAGTTGTTTGATTTTAATTGCCATATTGCGTCTACAACCTCCTTTGTTGTTAATAAGGTTGGATCTAAGTCATACCCTTTTTGTCTTAGGAGATAGATAAGATAAGTAGAATCCGGTACATCTAAACCTATTCTTCTAATTTCCTCTACATTTTTGAAAACTTCCTTCGGAGAACCTGAAAGTAATACCTTACCTTCATCAATAACAATAATACGATCAGCTAAAATAGCCTCCTGCATGTAGTGCGTAATATGAATAATAGTAATACCTTGCTCCTTATTCAGCTTTTGCATAGTTTTCATGACTTGGGAACGGCCTATAGGATCTAGCATAGCTGTCGATTCATCAAAAATAATACATTTAGGTTGCATAGCTATAACACCAGCAATAGCAATACGTTGCTTCTGCCCACCTGATAATTGGTTAGGTGATACACGCTTATAGTCATCCATCTCTACTGTATGGATAGCTTCATCTACACGCTTTCTAATTTCACTAGGCTCTACTCCTAAATTTTCTGGACCAAAGGCTACATCTTCTTCCACAATCGTTGCAACAATCTGGTTATCTGGATTCTGAAATACCATTCCCACATCTTTACGTACTTCCCATATATGCTCGCCATTACTTAGGTCAATATTATTAACCCATAACATTCCTGCTTTAGGGGATAAAATACCATTAAGATGTTTGGCAAAAGTAGATTTACCAGAACCATTGTGTCCAAGTACCGCTACAAATTCACCTTCTTTAATAGTTACATTAATATGATCCAAAGCAATAATCGTATCTTCTACTTCACCTTGGTCATCATGAATCAAGTACTCAAATGTTAAATCTTTAGCTTCTACTATATTCTTCATGTACATTCCTCTTTCTATATACTTGCACATCTATATCTACTTAAATAAATAGGTTATGCACCCTTTTTAAGATACAAGGATAACCTACTCATGTAAATAGATATTTAAAAATAAATAGAGAAAAGGGATTAAGAGCAAATTCTTAATCCCTGGACATTATACTAATTCAATAATAACTTCTTCAGCACCGTCACCTTTACGAGTTCCGATTTTGATGATTCTTGTGTAACCACCATTACGGTCTGCGTATTTAGGAGCGATTTCGCTGAATAATTTATCTGTTAAATCAACAGATTTAGCTTGTCTTCTCTTATTAGCTTGAACTTCTGTTACAGGGTATAATACCTTTAACATTTGTCTTCTTGCATGTAAGCGAGTAGCGCTATCTTTTTTGATTGTTTTTTCTACTTCTTCAAATACAGTTACTTTTTTGCCATCTACAACTTCTTTAACGCGTTTACCGTTAACGTCTTTTTTAGCAACTTTAGCAGTAACTTTTACTTCTTCATAGTTATCTTTTTCACGTACAGCCATTGCAATTAAGCCTTCAGCAATCTTGCGAATCTCTTTAGCTTTTGCTGTAGTAGTTTTGATCTTACCATGGTATAAGAGATTTGTTACTTGATTACGAAGTAATGCTTTACGTCCAGCTGCATTACGTCCAAGTTTTCTTTGAGCCATGCCTTAACCTCCTTTAGTTTGTCACTAATCTTCGCTTGGTTTTAATGTAAATCCAAGCTCTTCAAGTTTTTGGAACACTTCTTCTAATGATTTACGTCCTAAGTTACGTACTTTCATCATTTCATCTTCTGTTTTATTTGTAAGGTCTTCAACAGTATTGATACCTGCACGTTTTAAACAGTTGAATGATCTAACAGAAAGATCTAACTCTTCGATAGTCATTTCAAGTGTTTTCTCTTTGGAGTCATCTTCTTTAGTTACCATGATTTCAGCATTACGTGCATTTTCACTTAAATCAATGAAAAGATTTAAATGTTCACTTAATACTTTAGCAGCTAAGCTAACTGCTTCATCAGGTTTTAAAGTACCATTTGTCCATACTTGTAATGTAAGTTTATCGTAGTCAGTTTGTTGACCAACACGAGTATCCTCTACAGTAAAGTTTACGCGCTCTACTGGAGTGTAACTTGCATCTACTGGAATAACTCCGATTGGTAAATCTGTCTTTTTAAGTTTATTAGTACCGATGTACCCACGGCCTCTAGTAACTGTGAGTTCGATATATAAACGACAGTTTGAACCGCCATTTAATGTAGCGATATGATGTTCTGGATTAAGGATTTCAATTTCAGCTGGACATTTAATGTCTGCGCCTGTCACTGTGCCCTCACCTGTAGCTTCAATGTAAACTACTTTTGGTTCCATATTATCACTAATGTCTTTGATAGCAAGACCTTTAATGTTTAATAGGATTTCAAGAACGTCTTCTTTAACACCTGGGATACTGCTGAATTCGTGTAACACGCCTTCAATTTTTACGCTGCTTACTGCAGAACCTGGAAGAGAAGAAGAAAGGATTCTACGTAATCCATTCCCTAGGGTATTCCCATATCCTCTTTCTAAAGGTTCTACAACAAAACAACCGTATTTACCGTCAGGTGACATTTCTTTAATCTCAATTTGTGGTTTTTCAAATTCCAACACCCGATAAACCCTCCTTTAATATTAAAATAGTCTTTTGAGGGTGACGAACTATTACTTAGAGTAAAGCTCAACGATAAGTGTTTCTTGGATATCTGTATCGATTTGATCTCTTGCAGGAGCTGATTTAACAGTTCCTCTTAAGTTTTCGATATCAGCTTCTAACCATTCTGGTACAATACGAGAACCTGTTACTTCAGTGATTTGTTTGAAGCGTTCGAAGCTTTTAGCATCTTCTTTAACTTCAATTACATCACCAATTTTAACTTGGTATGATGGAATGTTAACTCTTTTACCGTTAACTGTAACAAGGTTGTGACGAACAACTTGTCTAGCTTCTGTACGAGAACGTCCAAGACCTAAGCGGTAAGCTACGTTGTCTAAACGAAGTTCAAGGTTACGAAGTAAGTTCTCACCTGTGATGCCTGGTTGTGCATCTGCTTTTTCAAAGTATGTTCTGAATTGACCTTCAAGAACACCATAGATTCTTTTGGCTTTTTGTTTTTCACGTAACTGTAAGCCGTACTCAGATAATTTTGTTTTTTGTTGACCATGTTGACCTGGTGCATATGGTCTTCTTTCAATAGCACAAGCTGCTGTGTAGCATCTTTCGCCTTTTAAGAATAATTTTTTACCTTCACGACGACATTGTTTACATTTCGCTCCGATATATCTAGCCATTTCTATTTACACCTCCTATTACACTCTTCTACGTTTTGGTGGACGACATCCGTTATGTGGTACAGGAGTTACATCTTTAATTAATGTTACTTCTAAACCAGCTGCTTGAAGCGCACGAATAGCTGCTTCACGTCCGGATCCTGGACCTTTTACCATTACTTCAACTGATTTTAAACCGTGTTCCATTGCTGCTTTAGCTGCTGTTTCAGCTGCCATTTGAGCTGCATATGGAGTTGATTTTCTAGAACCTCTGAAACCAAGGCCACCTGCACTTGCCCATGAAAGAGCATTGCCGTTTGTATCAGTTAATGTAACCATTGTATTATTAAAAGTAGATTGGATATGAGCCATACCACGTTCTACATGTTTTCTGTCACGACGTTTACGAGTTGTACCCTTTTTTGCCGCTTTTTTTGCTGCTGCCATGAGATCTTAACCTCCTTTATTTAACTATTTTTTCTTATTAGCTACTGTTTTCTTAGGACCTTTACGTGTACGAGCATTCGTTTTAGTTTTTTGTCCTCTTACTGGAAGGCCACGTCTATGACGAATTCCTCTATAGCATCCGATTTCCATTAATCGTTTAATGTTAAGGGCGATTTCACGACGAAGGTCACCTTCAACCATTTGAGTTTTCTCGATGATTTCGCGGATTTTGTTAGCTTCATCATCAGTTAAGTCCTTAACGCGTGTATCTGGATTGATACCTGCTTCTGTAAGGATTCTACGAGAACTTGGACGACCTATACCATAGATATAAGTAAGACCAATTTCAACACGTTTATTTTTTGGTAAGTCTACACCTGCAATACGTGCCATTCAGATTGCACCTCCTATTGGTTGATATATATATAATACAGCATTTTACCATGAAATGCCGCAGCCGCTTTTTAGTTAACTCACAAAATCATATTATATATGATTTTGTGACATAAATCAATGCATTTGTAAAGCATTAACCTTGTTTTTGTTTGTGTTTTGGATTTTCACAGATAACGCAAACACGGCCTTTTCTTTTGATTACTTTACATTTTTCACATATCTTTTTAACAGATGGGCGTACTTTCATTTTCTGCTCTCCTTTCCGTTTACCATTTATTTAGAACGCCAAATAATTCGTCCCTTGGTTAAATCATATGGAGAAAGTTCCACAGTTACTTTATCACCCGGTAAAACACGGATAAAATTCATACGAAGTTTACCTGAGATATGAGCTAAGATCTTATGTCCGCCTTCAATCTCTACTTGAAACATCGCATTTGGTAACTTTTCTATCACTGTTCCCTCTACTTCAAAAACATCACCTTTTGCCAAGTTACAAACCTCCTCTATATAGAAGTCTTTATCAAATACTCTTTAATTCCTTTACGGATATCCGCATTCGATACGTTTTCTTCGATTATTTTTTGTTTGATCCAATCGATAACATCATTGGTTCTTTGAATATGCTTATTTTTCTTACGTTTTGGGTTCTCTACTTTACGCAAATCTCCATCGGCAAGGTAAGCATATTCTTCTTCTACACTAACCACTATAAAAGATCTGCCTTTGTCTCTTCCACTTTTTGAAAACACTACTTGACCTACTTCTAACATTCCAATCATTTGTCGCCCTCTTCTTCCGATCTGAGCGTTAAAATGAGCGGCTCATCATCTGTAATGACTATAGTATTTTCATAATGCGCAGATGGCAGTCCATCTCTAGTGACAAAAGTCCAATCATCGTCTAAACATCTTACTTGACATGTTCCTAAGTTAATCATAGGTTCAATAGCAAGTGCCATGCCTTTTTCAAGTTTTACACCGCGCCCAGGTGCCTTATAGTTAGGTACCTGTGGCTCCTCATGTAATTCTTTCCCAATTCCATGACCCACTAAATCGCGTACTACACCATATCCGAAGGATTTTGCATAGTCCTCGATAGCTTGGGATATTTGTCCTAAATGATTGCCAGCTTTTGCATATTTTAGTCCTTCAAAGAAACACTGCTTTGTAACTTCAATTAGCTTCAAAACATCAGGTGATACATCTCCGACTGGATACGTTCTAGCTGCATCAGAATGGTATCCTTTATAGTATACCCCAAGATCGACACTTACTATGTCGCCTTGTTTGATTTTCCTTGCACCTGGAATACCATGTACAACTTCCTCATTAATGGATATACACGCTGATGCTGGGTAACCACAGTAACCTTTAAAAGAAGGTATAGCGTGTTTACTTGTTATGAACTTATAAGCCACCTGGTCTAATTCTTTTGTTGTTACACCGGGTCTAATATGCTTTGCCACCAGTTCATGTGCCTCAATGAGTATTTGAGCTGACTCTTGCATTAACTTAATTTCCGCGTCGGATTTAATGGGAATTGGCATTTTAGTTCACTCCTAATGCTTTCTTTACCCTTGCACTAACTTCTTCTACTGTACCAACACCGTCAATTACAAGGACTTTCCCTTGCGCTTCGTAATGATTGATAAGAGGTTTAGTTTGTGCATGATAAACTTCTAATCTTTTCTTAACTGTATCTTCTTTATCATCTTCTCTTTGAACAAGATGAGTAGAACATTCATTACAAATACCTGGTACTGTTTCTACTTTGAATAATTTGTGATAAGAAGCGCCGCAGCTAGGACAAACAGTTCTACCAGCCATACGCTCAATGATCGCTTCGTCTGGTACTTCTACATCAACTACTGCATCAATTGGTCTATTGATCTCTTTAAGCATAGCATCGAATGCCTCTGCTTGTGGTATAGTTCTTGGGAAACCATCCATGATCATACCATTATCACAATCTTCTTGAACTATACGATCTTTGACAAGTTCAATTACGAGCTCATCTGGTACCAATTTGCCTTCATCCATGTATTTTTTTGCTTCTTGACCTAACTGAGTATTTTTAGAAATATGTTCTCTAAAAATATTTCCTGTTGAGATCGTTGGTATATTGTATAGTTTCATAAGCATTTCTGCTTGTGTGCCTTTACCTGCTCCAGGTGCACCTAATAATATTAATCTCATTACGGCAACCCCCTAATCTAATTCTTATAGAAATCCTTTATAATGGCGCATTAGCATTTGTGATTCTAATTGCTTAATTGTTTCAAGTGCAACACCAACTACGATAAGTAATGATGTTCCTCCAAACTGAATTGACATATCAAAGATAGCACCAAGTAAGAGAGGAGTTAAAGCTAATATTGCTAAGAATATTGCTCCCATTAATGTAATGTGTGTTGCAACCTTTGAAAGGTAGTCAGATGTTGGTTTTCCTGGTCTAATACCTGGGATAAAACCGCCACCTTTTTTGAGGTTAGATGCTATATCTATTGGATTAAATGCTATTGTTGAGTAGAAGAATGCAAATGCAAAGATTAAAATGACATAAAGTGTTCCTCCAAATGGATGAGTCCATCTAAGCCACTCAATAGCAGTTGCCCAGAATTCACTTGGATTTTTAACAAATAAACCTGTTATAATCTCAGGGAATTGGATAAGTGACATTGCAAAGATAACTGGAAGTACACCAGCTAAGTTTACTTTGATTGGTATATTTTGTGATTGACCACCATATACCTTTCTACCTGCTACACGTTTTGCATATTGAACTGAAATTCTTCTTTCACCAAGTGACATAGCCACGGTGAAACCAATAACAGCAATAAAGAATAATAATAGAATAGCAACTTTTACATAATTATCATATGCTAGTAGGCTTGTAGCTGCTTGTGGAAGTCTAGATACGATATTAATAAAGATAATTAATGAAATACCATTTCCAATACCTTTTTGTGTGATCTGTTCACCTATCCACATTACTAACATAGAGCCTGCAATAAATGAAATAAATGCAAGGGCAAATACTATTACGCTTTTTTCAACTAATACATTGCTTCTATATAACATAAGTGTTGTTGCACCTGATTGCATCATGGCAATTACTAATGTTAAATATCTAGTATACTTGTTGATTTTTTTACGTCCATCTTCGCCTTCTTTTGATATCTCTTCTAGTCTAGTAATAGCGATAGTGAGGAGTTGGATAATGATTGACGCTGTGATGTAAGGACCTACACCAAAGGCAAAAAGTGCCATTTGGCTGAATGCACCACCTGTGATTGCATTCATAAGTCCTAACATGTTGTTAGAATTAGCTCCTAACATTTGCTGTACAGCATCCGGATTGATGCCCGGAACAGGAATATGAGCTCCTATTCTAACTAAGGCAAACATCCATAGGGTAAAAATTATCTTTTTTCGCAGTTCTGGTACACTCCATGCATTTTTAAGAGTCTTAAACAACCTACATCACCTCTGCTTTTCCACCCACAGCTTCAATTTTTTCGATTGCACCTGCACTAAATGCATTTGCTTGTACTGTTAATTTTTTAGTAAGATCGCCTTTAGCAAGGATTTTAACACCATCTCTAGTGTTTTTAACAATACCTGCTTCAACCATAGCGTCTACTGTAACAACAGCTCCATCTTCGAAACGGTTTAACATATCAACATTGATACCTACGATATCTTTGCTGTTACGATTTGTGAAACCACGTTTTGGAAGTCTTCTGTAAAGAGGCATTTGTCCCCCTTCAAAACCTGGTCTTACACCGCCACCACTTCTTGCTTTTTGTCCTTTATGTCCTTTACCGGCTGTTTTACCGTTACCTGAACCATGACCTCTACCTGTACGGAAAGAGTCTCTTTTTGAACCTTCAGCTGGTCTTAATGAGCTTAAATTCATGCGTCGCACCTCCTTTTGCTAAATCTACAATTATTCGTTGATTTCTTCAACTTTAACTAAGTGTTTAACTTGTTCAACCATACCACGGATAGCTGCGTTATCTTGGTGAATGTTTGAACTATTTGTTTTTCTTAATCCGAGCGCTTCGATAGTTTTTTTATGTTTTGGAATTGCCCCGATTGTGGATCTTACTAAAGTTACTTTTAAATTAGCCACTGACTATTCCTCCTATCCTAGAAGCTCTTCAACAGTTTTTCCACGAAGTTTAGCAACTTCTGCTGGAGTTTTTAATGCTGCAAGACCTTCGATTGTTGCGTGAACAACGTTTTTCTTGTTATTTGAACCTAAAGATTTAGTTCTGATGTTACGGATACCTGCAAGTTCAAGTACAGCACGAGCTGGACCACCTGCGATAACTCCAGT
>JAHLFD010000004.1:0-14638 GCA_018883975.1 Candidatus Niameybacter stercoravium | reverse complement strand
CACCAGGTTGGTTAGAAAATGAATCGATTTGGTTACACATGGAATACAAATATTTACTTGAATTATTAAGATCAGGTTTATATGAAGAATACTTCGCATCACTTCAAAATACTTTAGTACCATTCTTAGATCCACAAGTATATGGAAGAAGTATTTTAGAAAATTCATCTTTCATTGCAAGTAGTGCGAATCCAAATGAAAAAATTCATGGTAGAGGATTTGTAGCCCGTTTAAGTGGTTCAACAGCAGAATTCTTACACATGTGGCAAATTATGATGATTGGAGAAAATCCATTTACAGTAGAAGATGGGGAGCTTACTTTAAGCTTTGCACCAGCATTACCAGCTTACCTTCTCCCATCAGATGAACCAGTAAAATGTAAGTTCTTAGGCGATATAGAAGTAAACTATCATTTCAAAGAAGTAAAAGATGTGATGCCAGGCCATACAACAATAGAGAAGGTCGAGCTTATATATAAATGTGGTAGACTCCATATTGCAGAAGGTAATAAGTTAAGTGGAGCGTTAGCAGAAGATGTAAGAAATCATCAAGTAAAGGCTATTCATATTTATGCCTAAGCATAAAGTACAAGTGAGATATAGTAACTAAAAAGTTAAAAAGCATAGAACGGAGGTAGAGATATGGGTTTTAATAAAGATTTTGCATGGGGCGTAGCAACGTCTTCTTATCAAATAGAAGGTGCGGCCTATGAAGATGGCAAAGGTTTATCTATCTGGGATGTGTATTGTACACAACCAGGTAGAGTTTACGAGGGACATAATGGAGATGTAGCTTGTGATCATTATCATCGTTATAAAGAAGATGTCAAAATGATGAAGGAAATGGGGATTAAAGCTTATAGATTATCTATTTCTTGGCCAAGAGTTTTACCAAAAGGCGTAGGAGAAGTTAATGAGTTAGGCCTTGCGTTCTACGATAATTTAGTAGATGAACTCATCGAAGCAGGGATTGAGCCTTATGTAACTTTATTCCACTGGGACCTACCTTATGAACTTCATAAAAAAGGGGGATGGATGAATTCAGATAGCCCAATGTGGTTTGCAGAGTATACAAAGGTAATCGTAGAGAGACTTTCTGATAGGGTCAAATACTTTATGACATTTAATGAACCACAGTGTTTTGTAGGGCTTGGTTATTCACAAGGTTTACATGCACCAGGACTTAAACAATCTATTCAAGATACATTAACAATGGCGCATCATATTTTGCTTGCTCATGGACATAGTGTAAAGACTATTCGTAAGTATGCAAAAGGTGAAGTGAAAGTAGGCTTTGCACCAACAGCCTCTATGAATTATCCAGCCTCTGATACCCAAGAGGATATTGAAGCAGCAAAACGTTCTCTCTTTGAAATGCCAAAAGAGATTCGTGAAGATTGGGCATGGAATATAACATGGTGGAATGACCCTATATTCTTTGGCCATTATCCTGAAGATGGATTAGAACTTTTCAAAGACTATCTTCCAGAAATCAAAGAAGGGGATATGGAGATTATTTCTCAGCCTCTTGATTTCTTAGGACAAAATGTATACAACGGTAGAGAGATTAAAGCTGGTGAAAATGGAGAAATCATTTATTTAACCAGAGAAGCGGGGTCACCTAAGACAGCTCTGAACTGGCCAATTACACCAAAGTCACTTTATTGGGGGCCTAAGTTCCTATATGAGCGCTATCAAAAGCCTATTTATATCACAGAAAATGGTCTATCTTGCCATGATGTTGTATCTGTAGATGGCAAAGTACATGATCCAAACCGTATAGACTTCTTGCAACGTTATTTAAGAGAGTTTAAGCGTGCTGGAGAAGATGGAGTAGAGGTCGCAGGATATTTTCAATGGTCTCTAATGGATAACTTCGAATGGCATAGTGGTTATGGAGAGCGCTTTGGTATTGTGTATGTAGATTATACAACAGGTGAGAGAATCATCAAGGATTCTGGCCACTGGTATAAATCAGTGATTGAAACAAACGGAGAAAATCTATAACGAGCGGCAGAAGTAGGAAGGAATTAAGTCATCTAGATACCCTAGTGGAACAGGGATTTAGGTGACTTAATTTTTTTGGAATACGTATTATAAAATTTAGATACCTAATACAAAAAATGAGACGTTATGTAAGTAAAATTAGTCAATTATAATAATGTTATAAAAGATGATAAATTTATGAGGAGGATGGCGATGACACAGACAGTAAAGGCAAGTACATTTAAAAAGCTTATAAGCCAGAAGTATTTGCAGCTCATGGTTTTACCAGGTGTAATCTGGATGCTTATCTTTAACTATATCCCTATGACAGGTATTGTAATTGCTTTCAAAAACTTTAAAATTACAAAACCTATAGCAGAGGCACCTTGGGTAGGACTAGAACACTTTATAGAGTTTTTTAGTGATCCAAACTTTGTAAATATCATGACAAACACACTGGGAATTAGTTTATTAAAACTTCTTATAGGATTTCCATTACCAATCTTATTTGCAATCTTATTAAATGAAGTTCGTAATGCAAGATTTAAAAAGACAGTTCAAACAGTATCCTATCTACCACACTTTATTTCATGGGTAGTACTTGGTGGACTTATGATTACATGGCTTAATGAGACAGGTATGATCAATGAAATCCTTGTAAAATTTGGACTTTTAGATAAACCAATAGCCTTTTTGGCAGATCCTAAGTATTTCTGGGGCTTAACGGTTATATCAGATACATGGAAGGAACTTGGTTGGTCAGCAATTATTTATCTTGCAGCAATCTCAGGTATTGACCAGCAAATGTATGAGGCAGCTACAGTTGATGGGGCTACAAAAATTCAAAAGATCATGAAGATTACACTTCCAGCAATCAAAGGAACCATTGCTATTATGTTTATTTTAGCAGTAGCGAATATGCTTAGTTCAAACTTTGATCAAATCTTTATTCTTAAAAACGTACTTAATACATCAAGTAGTGAAGTTATAGATACATACGTTTACCAAATGGGTATGAGAGCAGGTCGTTATTCTTATGCGACAGCTATTGGGTTATTCAAATCAGTAATTGCGATGATCTTACTTCTAACAGCAAACTTTACAACTAAAAAACTACAAGGAAGATCATTATTCTAAGGAGGGAAAAAGGTGGAGCGAAAAAAATTCAACTGGAGACAGCAGCGGACAAATGGTGAAATAGCCTTTGACTGGTTTAATGTTATTTTAATGGTCGTTATTTGTTTTATCACCCTTTATCCTATCTGGTATATTATTGTAAACTCACTTAATGAAGGTGCAGATGCAATGCTTGGAGGAATCTTCTGGTGGCCAAGAAAGTTTACATTAGACAATTACGCAGCAGTGTTTCAAAATAGTGGTGTAATCAAAGCTTTTGGTGTAACAATATTAAGAACGCTAGTAGGAACAGTGACCAACGTACTTTTCACAGCAATGGTAGCTTATCCACTATCAAAAGATCATTTAGTAGGAAGAAAGTTTTATATGACAATGGGAACAATTACAATGTTCTTTAGTGGTGGTCTCATCCCATCATTCCTACTTTATAAAAACATGCACTTATTAGATACTTTTTGGGTATACATTATTCCAGGTCTCTTTAACTTCTTTAACTTAATTATCTTTGTTAATTTCTTTAGGGAGATACCAAGTGCTTTAGAAGAATCAGCATCTATTGATGGTGCTACAGATTGGATGATATTTATAAGAATTATCTTACCATTATCAAAGCCTGTACTTGCAACCATTGCACTTTTCACAGGCGTATATCACTGGAATGATTACTTTGCAGGTGTAATCTTCATTAACAATCCGGACTTACAGCCAATTCAAACATTCTTATATCGTATTGTAGCAGAAACAGGTTCTACACAAATGATGGCAACAGCAGGTAACATTACACGTACAACCACATCATTATCTATTAAACTTGCAACGATGGTTGTTACAACACTTCCAATTATATGTGTATATCCTTTCTTACAAAAATACTTTGTAAAGGGTATGATGATTGGAGCAGTAAAAGAGTAAGCAGTACATTATTAAAAATATATAGGTACATATAAAGAGAGGGGTAGTAGTTATGAACAGAAAACTCAAAAGGGTATTAGCAGCTACTATGGCTTGTATGATGGTAGCGGGAACAGTAGGATGTAGCAGTGGTAGCAAAACAGAACAACCACAAGGTAGCGCTAAATCGGAAGAGACGACACAAAAAGAAGTATCAGCAGATGAGCCAGGTTGGATGAGAAATAGTGATGATAAAGTGAATCTTCAATGGTATATTAACTTCTCATGGTTTACAACACCATGGGGTGAAGATATGACTTCACAAAAGATCACAGAAGAAACAGGTATTGATATTGACTTTATTGTACCAGCAGGTAACGAAGCAGAGAAACTTAATACAATGCTTGCTTCAGACACACTTCCAGACATCGTAACACTTGGTTGGTGGGAAGGCCAAATCAAAGAAATGATTGATAGTGAGATGGTCTATGCACTTAATGAACTTGCAAATGAGTATGATCCATACTTCTTCAAAGTAGCAGACGATGCACGTTTAGGTTGGTATACACAAGAAGATGGTAATGTTTATGCTTATCCAAACTCATCTTACGCACCATCAGATTACGAAAAATATGATAACATTGCATCTAACCAAACATTCTTAGTAAGAAAAGATATGTATGAAGCAATTGGTAGTCCAGATATGAGCACACCAGAAGGTTTCTTAGATGCTCTTAGAAAAGCACAAGAAATGTTCCCACAAGTAAATGGTCAACCACTTATTCCAATTGGATTCCATGAATTTGGTGAAACAGGTAACTGGTCAATAGAAAAATACTTACAAGACTTCTTAGCTATTCCATATGAAAAAGACGGCAAGCTTTATGATAGAACAACAGATCCTGAATATGTAAAATGGTTAAAAACATTAAATAAGGCAAGTAGAGAAGGTCTAATTGCAAATGATGTATTTGTAGACAAACGTTCTCAAATGGAAGAAAAAATTGCACAAGGCCGTTACTTTGCAATGATGTATCAAAGAACAGATATGGCAGCACAACAAAAAATCCTTTACAACAACGCTCCAAACAGCATTTACATTGCTATAGATGGACCAAAGAATGCAGCTGGTGATGATCACATCTTACAAGGTGGTGGTATTTATGGTTGGACAGTTACACTTATCTCAAAAAACTGTGAAAGACCAGATAGAGCTATTGAACTTTTAACTTACTTAATGAGTGAACATGGACAAAAAAGAGTATACCTTGGTATAGAAGGTGAAACTTATGACATGGTAGATGGTAAAACAGTTGTAAAAGACGAAGTGAAACAACTTCTTCAAACAGACCGTACTGCATACGACAGAAAATATGGTGCAGATGATACATTCTGGATGCTTCAAGACTTAGCAATGCAACTTCAATGGACAGAAGGACCACAAGAACCACTTGCTCAATTAGAAGAATGGACATATCCATATACAACTTTCTTATCACAATATGAAGGGTTAGATCCAGCAGTTGGTACAGAAGAAGAAATTATTGGCCTTAAAATAGGAAGAGCATGGGGCGAAGTCCTTCCAAAATTATTACTTGCACAATCAGATGCAGAGTTTGATGAACTATTTAACAAGTTCTTAGCAGACCGCGAGTCTTTAGGTTATGAAAAACTTGTGACTGTTCAACAAGCAATGATGGAAGAAAACAAAGCAAAATTAGGCTTAGAATAATACAAACAGAATGATCAAAGACAAATAACCTGAACCGACCTATTGGTTCAGGTTATTTTAAAAAGGAGAAGACTATGGATATAAAAGTAATTACAACAAATGAAGGACAAAATCATTACCTACAAGAAGTAGACGCTGTACCTTTTGTACATCAAACAGATGCAGCTATGGAGGCCATTAATATTTATCCAGAAATTGCTTACCAAACCATTAGTGGATTTGGCGGTGCTTTTACAGAGGCCATGGCATACAATGTGCTTGGTTTACCAGAAGCAAAACAAGATGCACTTATTGCTGATTATTTTGGTGAAGAAGGTATTGGTTATAATTTATGCCGTACCCATATTAATAGCTGTGACTTTGCACTTGGGAACTATGCATATGTAGAAGACGAAACAGATACTGCATTTGCTACTTTTGACATTGCAAGAGATAAAAAGTATATCATTCCAGTGATTAAGAAAGCACAGGCAGTGACAAAAGAACCTATTGCGTTTTTAGCTTCTCCATGGAGTCCTCCAGCTTTTATGAAGACAACAGGCCAGATGAATCATGGTGGTAAGTTAAAGTCAGAGTGTCAAAAGGCATGGGCACAATATATTGCTAAATATATTAAAACCTATAGAGAAGAAGGTATTGAGATTTCAATGATTACAGTACAAAATGAACCAGAAGCTGTACAAACATGGGATTCTTGTATTTACACAGCTGAAGAAGAAATGATTTTTGTACGTGACTATTTAGGTCCAACTTTTGAAGAAGAAGAACTAGAAGATGTAAAAATCTTCGTATGGGATCACAACAAAGAACGCCTTTATGAACGTACAAGAGACGTATTAAAAGATGAAAAAGCAAATCGCTATGTAAGTGGTATAGGCTTCCACTGGTATACAGGTGATCACTTTGAAGCTGTGCAAATGGTAAGAGATATCTACCCTGACAAAGAACTTCTTTTCACAGAAGGATGTGTAGAATACAGCCGATTTGCTGAAGCAAATGCTGTTCAAAAAGCGAGTATGTATGCTCATGATATGATTGGTAACTTTAATGCAGGGATGAATGGCTATATAGATTGGAATATGGTATTAGACCACAAGGGTGGGCCTAACCATGTAGGTAATTTCTGTGACGCACCAATCATGTGTAATGAAGAACAAACAGATTATGAGAAACGCTTAACTTACTATTATATTGGACATTTTAGCAAGTATATTCAAAAAGGTGCTAAACGTATTGCAACGACTAAATATACATCAGATTTAGATGTAGTAGGCTTTGTAAATCCAGATGGTGAGAAGGTTATTGTTGTATTAAATCGTACATCAGAGGCTAAACATATTACATTAAGAGAAGAACGGAGATATGCACGAGTTGCTATAGAGCCACAAGCTATCTATACCTTTATTTATCAATAAATAAAGGTATCTAGTAAACAATAATAAATTATGAGATAATAGAAAATATATTGATAAAGGAGGGGGGAATAAGGATGAAAGTAGTAAAATTTAGATTTATTAATTCTATAGCATCTATGAAAATAAGACATAAAATTTTGCTACTCAATCTCCTTATTCTCATTATTCCATGTGTTTTCTTTGCTATTCATACTATTGAATATTACCAAGAGATACAGATACAAGAGCAAATTAATAATGTGGAAAGTGATTTGATTGAGATTGCGAGTCAATTCATGAATAGCTATGAAATATGTAACATGACTATGCAAACCATGCTTCTGAATAATGAGGTTGAAAAATTTATTGGGAGGCTGTTAGATGGAGACAATTTATCTGCTCACCAACTTATAGATTTTAATAATACAGAGATAAGGGCCATAGAGCGGCTGATTAATACCAATCCTTATATTCATAGCATAAGGTTTTATATTAATACCAAGATGCTAGAATTAGCACCTGTTATTTACACAAGTGAGCGCTTTGAAAAGGTAGAACTTTTACAAGATTTTAAAGAAATTAATTTGTATTTTGATGAGAGAGATACTGTTACACCAAGTCAGAAGGTGGCACCCTATGCAGAGCCACTGGCAACACTTGTTGCGCCTTATGAGAACATAAAGAGAGAGCAAATAGGTGTTGTTGAAATTGCTACACCTATGCGATATATGTTTCCTCAGATGTATGCCACAACAGAACAAGAAGTCATGTACTTTATTGATGAAAACAAAAATATTTATGAGGATGATTATGTCCAAATAGATAAATGGAAGCTGTATAAGAATGACATTCTAAAAGTAATTGATAAGGACAAAAAAATTAATTTAGTGACTTTAGGGCAAGAACCTGTTGTTATTGGATATCAACCTATTAAAAATATAAATGGTCATATCGTTAAAATACGTTCATTAGAAGAAGTATATCAACAGATAAGCTGGTTACGTATGACAGTTATTGTTGGGATGATTTCGCTAATTGCTATTATTACATTTTTAATTAATAAAAGTACTCAGTTAGTGTTTAAAAACTTTTATAAAATACTTGATGCGATTCATGAAGTTCAAAAAGGTAACTTTGATGTAGAAATTGAGGACTTTGGAAAAGGAGAAATGGGAGAATTAGGAAGAAGTATTCAAACAATGGCTCATAGTATCAAAGAACTTATGGATGATAAAATTACCCAGGAAACATTGGTGAAGGACTCACAGATTAAAGCATTACAAAATCAAATTAATGCTCACTTTATCTATAATGTTTTAGAATCCATTAAGATGATGGCAGAAATAGAAGGCATGTTTGAAATATCTGATGCCATAACTTATTTAGGCAAATTATTGAGATATAGTATGAAATGGCGTTCGCCTATGGTAAAGCTTAAAGAGGAGCTTGATTATATAGAAAATTATATGGCACTCTTAAACTTAAGATATGATTATAAGATTACCATTCATATAAACATTCCAGATAACTTATATGAGCAAATGATTCCTAAAATGTGTATTCAGCCTATTGTGGAAAATGCTATGAAACATGGTATAGAAGATGTTGCAGAAGATACAGCTATTTATATAAAGGGTAAGATGGAAAAGGGCTACTTTATAATAGAGGTTACGGATTTTGGAATAGGTATGGATAAAGTAGAACTCAATAGACTTAAAATGAAAATAGCAGGAGAACTTGTAGAGGAAAAACAATCTTCGAATGGAATAGGCTTGAAAAATGTACAAGATAGAATAAAACTTTGTTTTGGTGAAGGCTATGGTTTAGAAGTTCAATCTAAAGAAGGTTCTTTTACAAAAATTGTATTGAAGATCCCGTATAGTGTATAGGAGGAATAGTGTGAAAACCATACTGATTGCTGAAGATGAGAAAATGATTAGGCAAGGCTTAAAAGCAATGATTCAACGTTCAGGTGTAGAAGTGGAACAAATACTAGAATGTCCAAATGGTATAGAAGCACTCAATATTATTAATGAGCAAGAAGTATCTGTATTATTTACAGATATTAGAATGCCTAAAATGGATGGATTGGCATTACTAAAGGCACTCAAAGAACGTAATAATCCACCAGAAATAGTTGTTATTAGTGGATATGATGATTTTAGTTATGCTGTAGAGGCACTTAAATGTGGAGCAAAAGATTATATATTAAAACCTGTAAGCCGTGAGGCGATTTATAAGATTATGAATGAACTTGAAGAAATCATCAAAGAGAAAAATAAAGTAGTAGAAAAAATAGAAGTGATTGATGATATACTAGAACAACAAATTAAGTATATTTTTCTCAATACTTCCGTTACAAAAAGTGAACTACATAGCTTTGAGCAGGGATTTTCTAACCATTGGATTAATCAAGAAGCCTATAGAGTTTTTTGCATGTATGAAGCAATTGAATTACCAGAGGAAATAGAGGTTATTAGCTGTGTAGTTGAGAACTGCTATATAGTCATTGCAAAAGAAAAAGATACTGAAAAGATAGAAGTTTATTATCAAAGAAAAAATATAGGAGCAAGTAGTAGCTACGAATCCATTAATCATTTAAGAATTGCTTATGAGCAAGCAATTTTAGCAAGAAGATACGCCTATATTATGAACGTGCCTTTTTTAAACTATGAAGATATCCCTATCCAGCATAATTTAAAAATAGAAAACAAAGATATTACTAAGCTTATTCAACTTATAGGGACGGAAAGAAAGGAAGAATTTGAAGAGGCCTTTAATAACATATTAGGTAAAGATAGCATAGAAAGACTTATCTATGATGACTTTGAAAAGCTTATGGAACTGCTAATAGGTCATATTCTTGAAGCCTATGGTCCTTTGATTGATATTGTAGAGTTTAAAAAGGTGAAAGACTTTTATCAATATGCGGATTATACAAGTTACCAGACACACCTTAAAGCTTATCTTCTAGAACTTAATGATAAAATCTGTGATACTCATGAAAGTAATAGAAATAACGTAAAAATGAAAGAAGCCTTAGCCTACATAAAATCTAACTATGAAAAAGATTTAAATATGGCTATGGTATCGAATCATATTTCTATGAACTACTCATTCTTCTCACAGGCTTTCAAAGAATACACAGGGATGAGCTTTGTCAATTATATCAAAGACGTAAGAACTAATAAGGCAAAGGAATTATTGGAAAGCACCAATAAGAAAGTCGCAGAGATTGGTTATGCTGTTGGCTATGAAAATGAAAAGCACTTTATGAAGGTTTTTAGAAGTGTAACAGGAATCTCACCAACAGAGTATCGAAAAAATAGTCAGTTATAAATAGAAAAAGAGCTAGTGCGTTGGCACTAGCTCTTTTTCAGACTGCTGACAAACTTGGTGTAACCTTTATTTTATAAAGAAATTTTTAAATTAGGTCTTAATAAATTTACGTAGTCTTTTTTAGTTATAGAAGAATATGTATTATTTTTAAGTTTATAGCCTTTTCTATAAAGAGTGGAATAGCAAGACATTTTATAACTATCTAGAGAAGTTTCATCTCAATCCTCATATGAGGTAAAAGATTTATCAAGGGGAATGACTGTAAAGATGATGCTTGCAACAGCTTTTGCCCATAATGCTAAACTGCTTATATTAGATGAACCTACTAGTGGGCTAGATCCAGCGTCAAGAGATATGCTTATGGAAATTTTACAAGACTATATAGAAGATGGTACGAAAAGTGTTGTTTTTTCAACGCATATAACAAGTGATTTAGAGAAAGTGGCCGACTTTATTACTTGTATTGATCAAGGAAAATTAATCTATACAGGTACGAAGGATGAATTTTTAGAAAGCTATAGGAGAGTAAAGGGTGGGCCTAATGAGTATAAAGGATATGAACAGTGGATGATTGGTCTTAGAAAGTATACAGCAGGTTTTGAAGGTATGGTTAAGTATGAAGATATGAAGAAAATGAATGGAGCTTTTATTATAGAACCATTATCTATTGAAGATATTTTAGTCTTTATAAGTAGGGAGGGGAAAAAAGCATGACAGAAAGTATTAAATTAGTCAAGTTAGACTTTATGATAATAAAGCAATACTGGAAAGAAATAGTTATGTCAGTGCTGATGTTAACGATAATATTAGGTAGTACTATGCCTTTAATTTTAAATGTAGTTTTATTTTTGCTTGCTAATACTCTTTTAAGTTATCCTTTTATTGCTCAGGAGAAAGATAAAATGGATAAATTTTATAGTATTATTGCAGTAAGTAAAATGGACATCTAAAAAAGTAAGTATTTAAGCACACTTAGATATATGATGATAGTTATTTTTCTGATTCCATTAAACCTTTTTATACAATATGGTATAAAAGAAGAAGTTACAACTGAAACAATTTTACTATTGGCAAGTATAGGAGTACTTTTATATGGGGGTGTTGTAGCCATTCAGATTCCTTGTTACTTTAAATGGGGGTATACTAAATCAAAGATGATTACTGCTATACTTCCTGTAGTAATTGGACTCGGTACACCAATTGTTGTAATAGGAGGGAGTAAGTTGCTAGGAGAAGATGTATTTAGGAACTTACTAGGGTATATAGAGACGTTCTAAATACACATCATAGTACTATTATTTTAGGATGTTTGATGCTAGGTATAATCTGTTTTGTCATATCCTATTATATAAGTAAAAGAATTTATATATTATCTAAGCATTAAATAATAAGAAGCAGGTAGCTATAGGATGCTACCTGCTTCTTTTCATTTATAAATTATTTACCGTAGTAAGCTTTTTTGTAAAGATCTTCTAACTCATGCACTTTTGGAAGTCTTGGGTTTGCTGTAGTACATTGGTCTTCAAATGCTTTGTAAGATAAGTCTTTGATTTTTTCAAGGTAAACTTTTTCATCTACCCCCATTTCTTTAAGTGTGAATGGGATATTAAGTTCTTTCATTAAGTCTTTAATGGCTTTAATTAAAGATTTAACACCTTCTTCTGTAGTAGAAGCTGGAAGGCCTAAACGTCTTGCAATTTGAGCGTATCTTTCTGGTGCTACGAATTTACCGTATTTAGGGAATGCCATAAATTTAGTTGGATTTGTTTCACCATTGTATTCAATAACGTGTGGAAGAAGAATAGCATTTGCACGACCATGAGCAATATGGAATTCACCACCAAGTTTATGAGCAAGTGAGTGGTTGATACCAAGGAATGCATTTGTGAAGGCCATACCTGCAATACATGAGGCATTGTGCATTTTTTCACGAGCTTCTGGGTCATTTGCACCAAATTTATATGAACGTGGTAAGTATTCAAATACAAGTTCAATGGCTTTCATAGCAAGAGCATCTGTATAATCTGAAGCAAGTACAGATACATAAGCTTCAATAGCATGTGTTAATACATCAAGACCTGTATCAGCTGTTGGACCAGCAGGAACACTCATAACGAACTCTGGGTCGATGATGGCAACATCTGGAGTTAATTCGTAGTCAGCAAGAGGGTATTTCATATTTTTAGATTTATCTGAGATAACTGCGAATGATGTTACTTCAGAACCTGTACCTGAAGTGGTTGGGATCGCAACGAATTTAGCGCATTTACCCATATGAGGGAATTTATAAACACGTTTTCTAATATCTAAGAATTTTTGTGCCATACCAATGAAGTCAGCTTCTGGATGTTCATAGAATAACCACATAGCTTTACCAGCATCCATTGCAGAACCACCACCAAGTGCAATGATTACATCTGGTTTGAATGATTTCATAAGTTCAGCACCTTTTCTTACTGTTTCAAGGTCTGGATCTGGTTCTACATCGCTAAAGATTTCAATAGCAAGTTTATTTTGGTTTTTATTTAGTTGGTAAAGTACACGGTCTACATAGCCAAGTTTTACCATCATTGGGTCAGCTACAATGAGTGCACGAGAGATATTAGGCATCTTTGCTAGATATTGTACAGAGCCTGCTTCAAAATAGATTTTTTCTGGAATTTTAAACCATTGCATATTCACGCGTCTTTTTGCCACCCTTTTCTTATTAATTAAGTTCATAGCTGTTACGTTAGATGAAGTAGAATTACGTCCGTATGAACCACAACCAAGTGTTAATGAAGGCATCATAGAGTTGTATACATCACCGATACCACCGAAAGCAGAAGGAGAGTTTACAATGATACGACAAGCTTTAAGTCTTTCACCATATTCTTCAACAAGTTTTTCATTTGTTGAATGGATAACAGCTGTATGGCCAAGTCCACCAAGTTCAACCATTGCCTCAGCTTTAGAGATACCATCTTCTACATCTTTAGCTTTTACAACAGCAAGTACTGGAGAAAGTTTTTCTCTTGAAAGAGGATAAGCTTCACCTACGCCGTCAATTTCACAGCAAAGTACTTTTGTTTCTTTTGGAATAGTAATACCAGCAAGTGCTGCAATTTCATATGGGTACTTACCTACGATATCTGGGTTAACCATTTGTTTTTCAGGATTGATTACAATTGGTTCAAGTTTTTTAATTTCTTCTTTAGTTGCAAAGTAGCATCCAAATTTTTTCATGAAAGCTACTGCTTTATCATAAATAGGCGCTTCGATGATAGCAGCTTGTTCAGAAGCACAGATCATACCATTATCAAATGCTTTTGAAAGCATAAGGTCTGTAAGAGATTGTTCAAGGTTAGCTGTTTTTTCAATGAAAGCAGGTACGTTACCAGGGCCAACGCCAAGTGCTGGTTTACCAGCTGAGTAAGCTGAACGAACCATAGCAGAACCACCTGTAGCAAGAATCATAGCTACTTTTGGATGATTCATAAGTGCTGTAGTTGCTTCGATTGATGGATGGTCAATCCATTGTACACAGTTTTCAGGAGCCCCAGCAGCAATAGCAGCATCTCTTACGATTTTAGCAGCTTCACGAGAGCAGTTTTGTGCAGATGGATGGAATCCAAAGATGATAGGATTACGTGTTTTAGCACAGATGATTGCTTTGAACATTGCTGTTGAAGTAGGGTTTGTTGTAGGTGTAACACCACATACAATACCAACTGGTTCAGCAATTTCTGTATAGCCTTCATCATCATTATCTTCAATAATACCTACAGTTTTATCATGTTTAATACTGTGGTAGATATATTCTGTAGCAAAAATATTTTTTGTAACTTTATCTTCAAAGACACCACGTCCAGTTTCTTCTACAGCCATTTGAGCCAGTTTCATTTGAGCAGATAAACCAGCAAGTGCCATTGCTTGTGTAATTGCATCAACTTGCTCTTGAGTGAGTTTCATATATTCCTCAAGTGCTTTATCAGCTTTTTCGACTAATTCATTAACCATAGCTTGTGCATCGATTACAGGTGCAGCAGTTTTAACTTTTTTCTCTTCAGCCATTATAATAGCCCCCTTATAAAATATTAAAATTTTTTATAGATAACTAGCTGAGTCATGATGTCGAAGCTTGTTTTTAAAATTGTTTATTTTTTAACACAATCAAATAA
>JAHLFD010000231.1:0-7584 GCA_018883975.1 Candidatus Niameybacter stercoravium | reverse complement strand
CTAGCATATGTCCTAACTGAGTTTCTACAACAGCTGTATACTGCTTCATTAAAATATATTTAATCTTAGGCAAATATTCTTCCACATGCTCTGTAACAGTTTCAATAGATGTATCTAAAAGCTTATCTCCTTCTTTATCAATGACATCATAAATCATATGTTCAGCTTTTTCTTCTATCATCTTATTAATAATCTCTTCGATTTTTAATTTAGCAGTTTCTATCATACTATCATTCATAAACATAGCAAACATGCCAAGTTGACCCTTAATTTCTTTACATGCTGACTCTGAAAGACTACTTGCTATATCTAGCTCCACTATCTTTTTATAAGAAAGATTTGTAACTTTTTCTTTTAACGTATCCGATAAATCCTCAATAACTTTAGGACTACTCATTTCGCAAAGTATCTGCCTTACAGTCTTTTTAGATTGCTTTTGACTTATAAACCATTCTTCTATACCACGTTCTATTTTTGTATACATTTCTTGTGAAAGAAGGTTCTCTTTAAGTGTCTCTTGATTAATAAGTTCTCTGGCTACTACTTCTCCAATGCTATGTGCTATACGATCTCTTTCCTTTGGAATAATTCCTTGAGTAAAAGGCACTTTTTTCCCAAATAAATAAAGGGGTCTTAGCGGTCTAAATAGCATTTTAATCGCAATGCCATTTGTAATATAACCGATTAAACCACCTACTAAAGGTCCTATTAAAAATTCTAAGTTCATATCCTTCCTCCTTAGATGTCCTCTTTTGTCTAGTCTTTTATTATAGCTACCTTATCTTCAAAAAACAATAACCTTTCGCTTTATACCTATCCCCTGTTATACTGATAACATTACTTACATTTACTATAAACAATTTTTTATAATTAATAAAGGAGTTATACCATGTCAAAACTTTACTATACTAGTCCTTATCAAAAAACTTTTACTGCTGAAATAGTCTCTATTATTGAAAAAAGCGGAGACTTTCATATTGTTCTTGATCAAACAGCGTTCTATCCCGAAGGCGGCGGCCAGCCAAGTGATACAGGTTTTATAGAAGACTCACCGATCACTTATGTCTATGAAGAAAACGGCACTATCTATCATGTAAGTCCTAAAAAGCCAATTAAAATTCATAAGGCGAAATGCCGTTTAGACTGGGCACGTAGACTAGACCATATGCAACAGCACATGGCTCAGCATATTCTCTCAGCCTGTCTTTTAGATGCTTTTGAGGCTACCACAGTAAGTTTTCATTTAGGCAAGGAAATCTGTACAATTGATATTGATAAAATACTTACATCTGAGCAGCTTTTAGAAGGAGAACGTCTTGCCAATGCTATTATTAACGAAAATATTCAAGTAGAAATCCTCTATCCTACTAAGCAAGAGCTTAGAAAATTAAATATTAGAAAATCTCTTCCTAAAACTTACGAACCTATTCGTATTGTAAAAATAGGAGACCTAGACATTAATCCTTGCTGTGGCACACATCCTTCTTCAACCATAGAAGTCCAGCTCATTAAACTCATAAAATGGGAAAAGAATAAAACAAATCTTCGTATCACCTTCCTTGCTGGGGGCCGTGCGGTGGCAGATAGCCTTTCTAAAGACCAATTTGTACGTCACCTTTGCCATATGCTTAAAGGCAATGAACAAGATGTTCTCGCTAGAGTAGAAACACTTACTCAAAATACCAATACACTTATGAGCGAAAACCGAAAGCTTAAAGAAAAAATTGCAGAATTCGAAGTAAAAGTCTTACTTGAAGAAGCCCCTATTATTCGCAATTGCCACATTGTCAAAAAGTCCTTCTCAAATATGCCACTTAAAGAAGTACAGTTGCTAGGTTCTAAACTTACTGCTACTCCAAATACTATTGCCCTTCTTGGACTTATGCTAGATGAACAAGCCTATCTCATCTTTATGTGCTCTAAAGAGTTAAAGAAATTTAATATGGATACCCTTCTGAAAGATAGTATTACCCTTATCGATGGCCGTGGTGGCGGCAGTTATTTCTCTGCTCAAGGCGGTGGTAAATCCCTTAGCAATTTAGAATCTGCTTTAGATTATGCTTACTTAAAAATATCTAAATCTTAACTTATGTTCATTGTAATATATAGTAAACTATAGTATATTAATAAGTTGAAATATCAAATTATACTATGTATTACTGGGGAGATGTCACATATAATGGAACTTAGTTTATCTAACTTTTTTAATTGCGGAAAAATGATTAAACCTGATCAGCAAATTGGCGCTATTCCACCTTCTAAACAGATTTATCAAAATACGATTAATCTCGCTTGGCCATCTGCTGTAGAAAGAGTGCTGGTTAGTTTAGTCGGTGCTATGGATACTATGATGGTAGGTATACTTGGGGCAGAAGCTATTGCTGCTGTAGGGATTACACAGCAACCTACCTTTATTCTACTTGCTATTATCTTTTCTCTTAACATTGGGGTAACAGCATTAGTTGCAAGGAGATGTGGTGAGGAAGACTATGTAAGCGCTAATAAAATTCTACGTCAGTCTATTATTTTAGTAGGGATTCTTTCAGCTCTTTTAGCCTGTATAGGGTTTATTTTTGCTAGACCTATTTTAAGCTGGATGGGAGCAGGTAGCGACACACTTACTGATGCTACTATTTACTTTAGAATTATTGTTATTGGTATGTTCTTCAATGCACTTAGCCTGAATATTAATGCCGCTCAACGAGGCGCTGGTAATACTAAGATTGCTATGTATACGAATATTACCGCTAACCTCGTTAATCTTGTATTCAACTTTTTACTTATTGGGGGTCATTTTGGTTTTCCTGCTCTTGGTGTAGCCGGTGCTGGTATTGCTACTGTACTTGGCAATATAATAGCCTTTAGTATTTCTACCTATGGGATTATTCATTCTAAAACACCTCTTAAGCTTCATCTTAAAGATAGTTGGAAACTAGACTTCAAAGTATTAAAAAGTATTTTTAATATCAGTAGCAGCGCTATGGTAGAACAGCTCTGTATGCGTATAGGTTTCCTAGCTTATACTAAAATGATTACGAGTCTTGGTACAGTTGCTTTTGCAACACATCAAATCTGCAATAACATTTTAAATATGACTTTCAGCGCTGGGGATGGTATGAGTATGGCTGCTTCTTCACTGGTAGGTCGTCACCTTGGTGCAAAACGTTCAGACCTTTCTATTATTTATGGTAAAACCGCTCAACGTATTGGTCTTATCTTATCATCTATTTTAGTATTAGGTTATATTTTTGGACGTACACCTCTTATAGGTGCTTTTACAGATGATCCACAGATTATTGCTCTTGGAAGTGTCATTATGCTTATTGTAGCCGCTGTATCCCCACTTCAGATTTCTCAAGTTATCATTTCTGGTTCACTACGTGGGGCAGGAGATACTAAATTCGTAGCACGTACTTCTTTTATCAGCATTTTAGTCATTAGACCAATTATTACATATATTCTTTGTTACCCATTAGGACTTGGACTATTTGGTGCATGGATTGCACTCCTTCTTGATCAGGGGCTACGCCTTATTCTTAATATCATCCGTTTCTCTGAAGGCAACTGGATTAAAATTAAATTATAAAATACAAAAAAGACTTCTATACTTGCAAGAAGTCTTTTTTTATGTGCTTAATTTTTTTTGAATAGTTGTTGACTTTTTTACTTTAACATGATAAAGTGTTAATATACTAAACTAAATAAATTAATTATTCTATATATTTATATTAAGGGGGATTTATAATGAAAAAATTAGTAAAGAAATTATTTACTATATCTTTTATAGGATTACTAAGTCTAACGCTTGCAGCTTGCTCTAATACACCAGAAAACACTACTTCTGACAAAGCCTCTTCCATAGTTGATAAGGATACTTGGGTTATCGGCCTTGATGATACGTTTGCACCACTCGGATTTAGAGATATAGATGGAAATCTAACTGGATATGACGTAGATTTAGCCACTGCTATGTGTAAAAAATTAGACAAGGAAGTTACCCTTCAACCTATTGACTGGTCTATGAAAGAAGCTGAACTTTCTGCTGGTAATATTGATTTAATCTGGAATGGCTATACGATTACACCAGAACGTAAAGAAAAAGTAGATTTTTCCTTACCTTATCTAGATAATAAACAAATTGTAGTCGTACTCGCAGATTCATCTATACAGTCTAAAGCAGATCTTGCTGGTAAGAAAATAGGGGCTCAAAGTGAATCTAGTGCTGTTACAGCAATGGAAAAAGAAGCTGAACTTTATAAGTCATTTGATGGTGGTAAAGCTATAACTTATGAAGATAATAATCAAGCCCTTATGGACCTTGATATTGGTCGTATTGATGCTGTTGTAGCTGATGAAGTTGTCGTACGTTATTATATAAGCTTAAAAGGGCCTGACAAATATCGTATTTTAGATGAAGACTTTGGTGCTGAAGAATATGGTGTTGGCTTCCGTAAAGGCGACACATCAGCTGTAGAGGCTTTTAACAAAGCTTATAACGATCTTAAGGAAGACGGTACACTTACTGCAATCTCTGAAAAATGGTTTGGCAGTGATGTAAGTAAATAAATTTAATTTTTAAGGGGGAACCTCTATGGACATGATTAACAACATTTTTGAATATACACTTTTACTTATGCCGCAAGTACTAGAAGGTTTAGAGGTTACCCTAAAGCTTTTTGCACTTACCCTTCTCTTCTCTATACCTTTAGGTGTTCTACTTGCACTTGGGAGACTATCCCATTTTAAACTAGTTAAGATGCTTACAAGTCTTTACGTTATAGTAATGCGAGGAACACCCCTTTTACTTCAAATTGTATTTGTATTCTTTGGTCTTCCTCTTATAGGAATTACTTTTGATCGCTTCCCAGCTGCTCTTTTTGCCTTTTCTCTTAATTATGGTGCTTACTTTGCAGAGATTTTTAGAGCTGGCATTGCCTCTATTGACAAAGGACAGTATGAAGGCGCAGAAGTTCTTGGACTTTCTGGTAGAGAGACTTTCTTCCGCATTATCTTTCCACAGGCATTAAAACGTGTATTACCACCTGTAGGCAACGAAGTTGTCACACTTATTAAAGATACAGCTCTCGTTTACATTATTGGACTTGATGAGCTCTTAAAAGTTGGAAAGATTGCCTGCAATCGCGATTCTTCCTTAATGCCACTTATTATCATTGCTATTGTTTATCTCATCCTTACAGCTATTTTATCTAAAATTGTGACTGTTATAGAAAAAAAATATAATTACTACCAATAAGGAGGTCCTCTATGCTACATATTGAAAACTTATATAAAAGCTTTGGCTCTAATGCCGTTCTAAAAGGTGTAAACCTTCATATTTATCCTGGTGAAATCCTTGTTGTAGTAGGACCTTCAGGTGGTGGAAAGACTACGCTATTACGTAGTATTAATTATCTTGAAAAATGTGAATCAGGCTCTATTTACCTGGGAAATAATTATCTCTTAAAGGATGGCCGCTATGCCAATAAACAAGATTTAAAAGCTATTGGCCGAGACATTGGCTTAGTCTTTCAAAACTTCAATCTTTTCCCGCATCTTTCTGTAGTAGAAAATATGATTGAAGCCCCTACCCGTGTATTAGGCATTGCAAAAGAAAAGGCTACTCAAGATGCTCTAAATATTTTAGGTTTTTTAGGCCTATCAGATAAAGCTAACAGTTATCCTTATGAACTTTCTGGTGGACAGAAACAACGTGTTGCTATCGGGCGTGCTTTAGCACTTAATCCCAAGCTCATGTGCTTTGATGAACCTACTTCTGCTCTTGATCCAGCACTAACAGATGATGTTGCGAGTCTTATTAAAAGTTTAAAAGTCAAAGGTATGAGTATGCTGATTATTACACATGATATGGAGTTTGCTAAGAAAGTAGCTGACCGTATTGTCTCTATGGACCAAGGTCAAATTACAAATGAGCATATGTATGATAACGAAAAAACAGGCAGCTGATAATAAGCTGCCTGTTTTATTTATATATTAATATACATAGTTATATGGGTTAATTGGTGTCCCATTACTTCTGATTTCAAAGTGAACATGGTTACCTGTGGAATTACCTGTACTTCCTACTCCAGCAATATTTTGTCCTTTAGATACTTTTTGTCCTACTTGTGCATATAGACTACTACAGTGTGCATAGTAAGTTTGGTAACCATTATTATGGTCAATAATAATGAGCTTACCGAATCCTCCATTATTATATCCTGAATAAGTAACTGTTCCTGCTGCCGCTGCATAAATTGGTGTCCCTGCAGGTGCTGCAATATCAAGTCCTCTATGGAATGAACCCCATCTGCTTCCATAATTTGAAGTTAGGGTGCCCCCACCATTTAATGGATGCATGAACATACCTGAGTTACTACTTGACACAGATGAACTTGGTTTTTTATTAGTACTTGTACTTGTTGGCTTTGGTTTTGGTTTTTCTTTCGTACCAAAAGCAATAACTTTTGTTTTTGGCTCTTTAAGTACTTTTTCTGTAATTAAATCACGACTTACTTCCTTACCATTTACTTTATGTACATCTACTGTAATCTCTTTTACACCATCATACCCTTCTTGATAAACCTTAGTCTCATCTTTATAAAGGTCCGAGAATTCTACATACTCAATCTCCGCTGGAATAAGCTCTTTAAAAGTAGCTTGCTCCGTTGTAGAAATAGATAAAATAGGATCTGGTACCTCTAACTTAATAACCTCACCAATCTGCATACGTGTTTCATCTTCAATCTGCGGATTGATTTCTAAAATATGATCCATGGTTGTACCATGTTTAATGGCAATATCCCAAATATTATCGCCCTCTTTAAGTTCATATTCCACAATTTCTTCTGTATTACCTAAAAGAATATTTTTAGCTTCTTCTTCACCCAGAATTTGCTCTTCATCAATATATGTACTTCTTACAATAACTTCTTCATTAAAGTCAAACTCTGTAAGTTCACGTGCTATTTTCTGTCCCTCTGTAGGCTCTTCTTTCTCTTCTTCTTTTTTGTCTACAGCACCTACTTTTACCTCTGACTTAACCTCTGGTTCTTTAAGTGCATCTTTAACTTCTAAAACCTCAATAGGAGAAGTTTCATTTTCATCTGCTAATGTATTTTCTTCTGCAGCTTCAGTAGTAGCTGGTTCTAACTTAGTCGCTTCTATAGATTCTGTACCCTCGACTTTCTCTGCTTCAACTGTTTCATTAGTTTTTTCTATTTTTTTTACATCTAGTTCTACTCCAGAACCTTCTGGCAGATGCATTTTAGCAATATCAGATAGAATATGCTCTGCTATTTCCTGAGTTTCTACAACAGCTTTAACTTCACCATCTACAAGAATTTCATATGCCTCTATTTCATAGCTGATTGTATCCTTTAAAGTTGACTCTAAAACTTCTTGTGTTCCAATCTCTTTTGCTTTACTATTAACATGTTCTACAGCTACTGTTTCTTTAATAGCAATATCTACACCCTTCTGGTCTTTAAGTGCCGTTACAATATTTTCAAAAGCTGCCTGTGCCTCTTCTTTTGTTTTTACAACACCTACTACTTCACCATCTACAGAAATAGCATAAGAATTATT
>JAHLFD010000230.1:0-3060 GCA_018883975.1 Candidatus Niameybacter stercoravium | reverse complement strand
GAATATGAGGAAGAGGATGAGGAAGAAGTTTCTACTGGCTATAAAATTTTAGCTGGTTTAGGTGGCGTACTTGCTACACTTCTTATAGTAGGTATTATGGCAGCAGTCACCTTCTTTGTACTTCCTTCTTTTACTAAACCTCAACGTGTAGTGGTACCTTCTGTATTAGGGCAGACAGTAGACAAGGCTACTGCTATTTTGGAGGATAAAAATTTAGCTATTTTATTAGCTGGTGAAGAAGCAAGTGATACTTATACACCTGGAACCATTATGAGACAAACACCTAATGGTGAGAAAGTAGTAGAACCAGGTACGGTCATTAATGTTGTGGTAGCTAAACAAAGAGAAGTCATAGAAGAAGTTGTAGTGCCAGATTTAACAGGTGATGAATCTGCTAATGCACAGAGTATATTAAAAGAGATGGGCCTTGATGTAGCCTTAGAGTGGGAGTATAGTGATGAACTTGATAGAAGTAAGGTTATTTCACATACGCCACAGGCAGGCGTACGTATTAAAAAAGGTGATACAGTTACCCTTGTTTTAAGTAAAGGAAAAGAAGTAGTACTTGTTAAAGTACCAAATCTTTATAATTTAACTTTAGATGAGGCAAAAGCAAAATTAAATGAAGCAGGCCTTAGATTTGGGCAAACTGTGGAAGAACACAGTGACACGGTGGAGCAAGGTAAAGTTATGAAGCAAAGTATTGCAGAAAATCAAGAAATTGAGCAAGGTGAGATTGTTGATATTGTCATCAGTAAAGGGCCTAAAGTAGAAGAAGTGATACCTCCTGAAGAGGATCCAAATAATCCTACTATACCAGATACAGATATACCATCTGAAGAAAATACGCCAGAAGAAGAACCACTTGCTACAATGACACGTGTTATTAATGCACCAACAGATAAATTACAAGATGAATATCATGTAGTCGTTTTAATTGAAGATGATCTAGGTGCAAGAACTGCTTTTGATGGCATTGTAAAGAAAGAACAGTTCCCTCTTCCAATACAAGTATCAGGCAAAGGAAAAGGTGTACTTACAACCTATTTTGATGGGCAAGAAGAGTACAGAGACAACAATATTAATTTTGATGAGGTGACACAATAAGTATGATGCAAGGAACAATCATTAAAGGTATTGCAGGCTTTTACTACGTGAAAGTAGAAGATGAGGTATATGAATGTAAAGCGCGTGGCAAGTTTAGAAATGAAGGGGTTACACCTCTTATAGGAGATGCTGTGTCTATTGAAGTAGACTATGATAATCAAGATACGAATTATGCCTATAAACAAGGACATATTGTAGAGATTTTTGAGCGCAAGAATAAACTAGTAAGACCACCTGTAGCTAATGTGGATCAGGGGATTGTTGTATTTGCGGTAACTTATCCGCAAATACACTTAGATCTTTTAGATCGTTTTCTCATTATGATGGAAATAGAAGGCATTAAACCTTATATTGCACTCAATAAAATAGATGGTGCACCAAAAGAAACTTATGAGTATATTGTAAAAGGTTATGAGCAAAGTGGGTATAAAGTCCTACTTGTTTCCGCAAAAAAACAGATTGGTTTAGATGATTTAAGGGCAGTGTTAAAAGATAAAATATCTTTCTTTGCGGGACCATCTGGTGTAGGAAAGTCTACGCTGCTTAATAGCATAGAACCTCATTTGAAATTACAGACAGGCGATGTGAGTGAAAAGATAAAACGTGGTAAACATACGACAAGACATGTAGAGCTCCTTCCATTTAGTGAAGGAGGTTACGTCCTTGATACACCTGGCTTTACTTCCTTGCAATTTGAAACGATTGATCAAGATGAGCTTAAATATTATTTCCCAGAGTTTAAGCCTTTTGAAGGAAAATGTAAGTTCAATGGATGTAGTCACATCCATGAACCAAAATGTGCAGTAAAAGAGGCGTTAGAGAGAGGGGAACTCTTTAAACTTCGCTACGACAACTATGTCACATATTATAATCAACTAAAAGAAACGAGGAAATGGTAAGATGAATTATTTAGCACCTTCAATATTATCAGCAGATTTTGCAGCTTTAGGAGAAGCTGTTACACTTGTGGAGGCAGCAGGCGCTCCTTTTATTCATGTAGATGTAATGGATGGGCATTTTGTTCCCAATATTACAATAGGAGCACCTGTAGCAAAGTCTTTAAGAAAACACATTAAAGGTGTAATGGATGTTCATCTTATGATTGAAAATCCAGATCAATATTTACAAGATTTTAAAGATGCAGGAGCAGATATTGTAACTGTACACTATGAAGCATCAAGACATATACATCGTACACTCCAAACTATTAGAAGCTTAGGAATGAAAAGTGGTCTATCACTTAACCCAGGAACACCTGTAGAGGTGATTGAATGTCTTCTAGATGAGATTGATATGGTACTTATCATGTCTGTTAACCCAGGATTTGGTGGACAAAGTTTTATTCCTTATGCGCTAGAGAAAGTTAACGCAGTTAAAGAGCTTGCTAAAAAACATAATAAAGAATTACTTATTCAAGTAGACGGTGGAGTAGGTCTTCATAATGTTAAAGAGGTTGTAGAAGCTGGTGCTAATGTAGTCGTAGCAGGCTCAGCTGTGTTTGGTGCCGAAGATGTAACAAAAGCAGTTCAAGAGTTTATAGCACTTATGAATGAGTAAATAGGGGGAACCATGAAGGTTTTAATTTTTACGAATGGAGACTATGGTGACTATAGCTTTTGTAAGCAGTTACCTAGTTATGATTATGTTTTATGTGCTGATAATGGTATGAAGCATGCGAAAGTGCTCGGGATTAAACCTAATGAAATATTAGGTGACTTTGATAGTTGTAATCCAGATGAACTAGAATTTTACAAGCAGCAAGGTATTGTTGTTGTAACATCCCCATGTGAAAAAGATGAAACAGATACAGAGCTTGCCTTAGATCGTGCTATAGAATTGGGTGCCCAGACTATTTATATATTAGGAGGGTTAGGTACACGTATTGACCATACATTAGCCAATATTCATTTACTTCATAAGGCTCTAGGAAAAGGTGTACGCGCTGTTTTATGT
>JAHLFD010000229.1:0-3511 GCA_018883975.1 Candidatus Niameybacter stercoravium | reverse complement strand
GAGACAGCCTTATATCTGTAATGTAGAATATTATAATGAAGGACACTATATGGTGCATTCTGGAGGAATTGCTTATGATAAAGATGGTAAGCCGTCAGAAGCACTAGGCGCATTTGCTATAATGGCAGGTGGCTCTCAATCTTCTATTACAGTTGAACTCGTTAATGATACAAAGATGTATGAAATGAAAGCACGTGGTAATTTCTATCGTGCTGAAAAAATGAAATTATACAGTGATGGCAATAATTTAGAAATGGGTGAAGGTACTATTTTAGGTTATTTAAGTGAAACTAAAGAGTTTGAGACAGGTATTCCAGCAGAAGCTTGTGGACAGCTCTTACCAGAAACATGTAATGCAAGAGTTGAAGAGGAATTTGACAAATTTACATTCTTCTGCCGCTTTATGAAAGGGGATCTTGCTATGATGCTCTTAGAACAAGGAGATGAAGTACATCGATATTACATTTCTACAACTGCTGTTCCATCTAAAGCAATGTGTTGTGGTTCTTTCTTAGATACAGATGATAGAAATACTAGAACTTGTGTAACCAAAACAGGTTTAAAAGGTACTTATGATATTCGTGTGATTATTGAAGATAAAAAATATGAAACAGGTATTCAAATTACTTGTTAGGATAGGATAACTCATGTAAAGCAGATCTAGGATGAAATAAGACTCTAGGTCTGCTTTGCGTTGATATAAAATAAGAAAAGGTGAGGTGTAAATGATGCAAGAACAAATCAAAATTCCATGTAAGAGTAATGCTGATTTAGTTTTAAAAGCCATTCCAGGACATTTTTCAAGTGACAGATTCCATATTAATTACTATATCGATATGACATTTCTAAAAATGCGTCAAAAAGAAGCGAAATTAGTGGCCCAGGTTATGGCAGAGCAATATGTAAGAAAAGTAAAATTAGATACAAATATAATGGGCTTAGAACCGAGTTGGAAGTCAATGAGTGAGCTTGGAGCCACTAAAACACCTATAGATACGATTATTTGTATGGATGGTTGTGAGGTTATTGGTGCTTATTTAGCAGAAGAACTCAGTATAGGAGGTTTTCCATCTAATAATAAGCACAATTCGTTCTACGTTATTACTCCTGAGTTTGATAAGAGTGGACAAATGGTGGTTAATAAAAATATTAAACCTATGATTTATGGGAAAAATGTACTCATTGTATTGGCGACAGCAATGAGTGGTGGAACTATTTCTAAGGCTATTCGAACAATTTTAGCATATGGTGGAAAAGTAACAGGCTTATCTGTTATTTTCGCAAATATAGATAAAGTGGATGAATATCCTGTAAATGCTATATTTACAAAGAATGATTTACCAAACTTTAAATTATCTAGCCCAGATATGTGTGAGGATTGTAAAGCGAAGAAACCATTGGATGCTATAGTCAATTCCTATGGATTACAGATTCTGGAGGATTAAGAGGGAGAGATTAAAGAGGCTTGTGCCCATTAGTAGGGGGCAAGCCTCTTTTTAATGTAAGGTTAATAGAGAGGTTATGGGCGTAATCTTTATAGAGCAAGATAGGAGAATAAAAAGACAATATAGTGTATTATAAATTTTTGTATTTAGATGTAGAATATTACCTATGAATAGCAAAGAAAATTGTATAAATTTACTATTATAAATAGCATAGGAGGATAAAAATGGCACAAGATGAACAAGTAGTAGAACAAGGTGTACATACTTATAGTAAAGTTGATCACTATGTCCCACCTGTAGAACCTAAAGTCGTACAGCATTTAGAGTGGTTTCAAGATCAGAAGTTAGCCCTGATGATGCATTGGGGGCCTTACTCACAGTTAGGGTTAGTAGAATCTTGGGCATTAAGTGACCAAGATGCAGAGTGGTCTAGACATGGTGTGGATTGGGGCGTAACCAACAAAGAGTTTAAGGAGCAGTATAAAAATTTAAATAAAACCTTTAATCCTATTCGTTTTCAACCCGATGAATGGGCGAAGTTAGCTAAAGAGGGTGGATTTAAATATTTAATTTTTACAACGAAGCATCATGATGGTTTTTGTATGTGGGATACGCAGTATTCAGACTATAAAATTACAGGGGAAGATTGTCCATTCCATACACACCATTATGCAGATATTTGTGGACATTTATTTGAAGCTTTTAGAAGACAGGGGATAGGTATTGTCGCTTACTTTTCAAAAGCAGACTGGCATGTGCCATCTTACTGGGCGCCCCATATGGAACGAGGGGATTTCACTTGGAGGGGGCCTTCTTATAAGCCAGAAGAGCATAAAGACCTTTGGGAAGAATTTGTACAGTTTACCCATAATCAGCTTTTAGAGCTTTGTACACGTTATGGCAAGATTGATGTGCTCTGGTTTGACGCAGGCTGGGTATGTGAACAAAGTGGGCAAGATATTCGACTAGGTGAGGCAGTGGATAAGGTTCGTAAGATTCAGCCATGGATTATATCTGCTGATCGAACTATTGGTGGACCTTATGAAAACTATATTACACCAGAGCAGTGTATTCCCTCTAAACCTATTCCAGTTCCTTGGGAAAGTTGTATTACCATGGGAACGTCTTTCTCTTTTGCATACGAAGATGATTATAAATCCACAAGAGAGCTTATCCATATGCTTCTGAATATTGTAGCAAAAGGTGGTAATCTAGCACTGAATGTGGGCCCACAACCTGATGGTAGACTCCCTCGCACAGCGATTAAGCGTATTAAAGAAATGGGGAAATGGTTAGATAAAAATGGGGAAGGTATTTACGGAACGAGAGTATGTAGCCCTTATTTAAAAGATGGCTTTGCCTTTACTCAAAAAGCAAAAGAACATACAGTTTATGCCTTTAAGCTTTGCGAGGAAGGGGAAAAGGTAGGAGAAGTCTTTAATATTCCATATACAGAGCAAGCTGTAAAAGAGGTAACTGTATTAGGAACTACTACATCAGTAGTATTTAGACAGACAGAAGAAGGCATCCAGGTAAGGGTGCCAAGTGAGTTTGTAGAAGAAGGCGCGATTGCTGTTGGGTTTAAATTAGAAGTTTAAGAAAAATAAAGAGATAAGGGAGGGGTTTTATGTTTTTTAAAAAGTACAAACAAGTGATTTCTATGGCTTTAGCAAGTACGCTCTTATTAACAGGTTGCAGTGCAGCAAGTCAAGAGGTTGCATCAGGGGAAACATCTACCACAGGGGTAGCTAAGGAAGAAAGTAACAAGGACGAAGCAGAACCGATTGTCATTCGATATGGTTCTCATGCTGCAAGTGAGGAAGACCCTAATTACAAAGATCCTGTGACAGGGGAATATGTCATGGATGAGGAGACAAGAGCAGAAAAACTAAAAGTACTTGAGCATATTAGAGAAACTTTAAATGTAGATTTCCAGTTTGTACAATTTCCAGGAGATACAGGGGAAGTACTCCTTCAAAGTGTATTAGCTGGAGACCCAATATGTGATGTAGCACGTATTTATACCTATGGGGTAGGGGGGATTTTAGGGCAGAATATTTTGCAGC
>JAHLFD010000228.1:0-7780 GCA_018883975.1 Candidatus Niameybacter stercoravium | reverse complement strand
GTGAAGCAACTAACATGCAGGCTCAAACTATCCATCGTCTACTTGAAATAGGCTACCTTAAAGAAGATGACCAAAGACAGATGTTTAACCGTAATGCGGAGAATCCTCTAGAAGCAGACGTTATTGTTATTGATGAGATGTCTATGGTAGATGTGAACCTTATGTATGCCTTAATGCAAGCAGTACAAGAAGGGCAAAGAGTTATTCTTATTGGGGATGCTGATCAGCTCCCTTCAGTAGGAGCAGGAAATGTTCTTAAGGATATGATTCGCAGTGAACGCCTTCCAGTTGTAAGGCTGACTCAGATTTTCAGGCAGGCACAAGAGAGCGCTATCGTTATGAATGCCCATCGTATCAATCAGGGAGATGAGCCTGTTTATAACGAGAAGAATACAGACTTCTTCTTTATGGCACGTAGCGTGCAGCAGCAAGTACAAGATACCATTATTGAACTCATTACAACACGTATTCCTAAGTTCCAGAAGGTAGACCCACTAAAGGAAATACAAGTACTTGTACCTATGCGTAAAGGACTCTTAGGTGTGAATGAGCTCAATAAGGTGCTTCAAAAAGCCCTTAATCCACCAGCACTTACAAAAGTAGAAAAGGAGTATCGTGACACCATCTTCCGTATAGGAGATAAAGTCATGCAGATTAAGAATAACTACAATACACCTTGGAAAATTCTAGCACCTACAGGTTATCCTTTAGATGAAGGGATTGGTGTATTTAACGGCGACTGCGGTATGGTGAAAGCCATTGACTTACAGAGGGAAGTACTTACTGTACTATTTGACGACCACAAGACAGCGGAGTATGAGTTTAATCAGCTTGATGAACTTGAGCTGGCTTATGCAGTTACCATCCATAAGTCACAAGGGAGTGAGTACCCGGTAGTCATCTTGCCGATTCATAGTGGTCCGCCTATGCTACTTAGTCGTAACCTTCTTTATACAGGAGTTACAAGAGCGAAAAAAATGGTTGTTGTAGTAGGACTTAAAGATACTGTTTCACGTATGATTGCAAATAACAGTGAACTTGAACGTTATACAAATTTAATGACACATCTTAGACAGTTAATTTAGCTTGGCATCACTGAAGTAAAGGAGTACAAAGGTGTTAAAGGCCATTTTAAAAGAAATTATATGTCCGGATAAGTGTATGATCTGCTCTAAGATCTTAGAATCACCTATAGAAAGCTTGACTTGTAATAGGTGCAAGGTACAGCTTTTGGAAAGGGATATATGCAGTAGATGTGGGAAACCCTATGCGTTTCATGAGCCAATATGCATTTACTGCAATGAGGAGCCTTTACGTTTATCACGTGTAAAGGCTCTTTTTCCTTATAGAGATTTATATAAGGAAAGTGTCCAAAGATGGAAGTACACAGGGATTAGAAAGTATGCTAAAGGTTATAGTGAACTTATGATAGAAAGTTGGATGGAGGAATTACGAAGGGAGGTAGATGTTTTAATACCCATTCCCATTTCTAAGAAAAGATATAGACAAAGAGGATTTAATCAGGCTTTAGATTTAGCTCATGAGCTTAGTCATAAAACAGGTATTCCTGTATATGACATATTAGAAAGGTGTAAGGAGACTAAGCCGCAGTCAGCTTGTAAGAAAGAAGAACGTGCGGCAAATATCAAAGGAGCTATAAGCGTAAAAGAGGCAGTACCTTTTGGTGAAGGTCTTACCATTGCCTTTATAGATGATATCTATACAACAGGTAGCACTGTTCGTGAATGTATGAGTGTATTAGAGAAAGCAGCTGTTCAGATCAATAAAGTTTATATTCTAACAGTATGTTTAGCGCTATAAAAAAGGACAATAAAAGCCCAGCTAAATGCAGTTCCCCCTTAAAATAACTGCATTTAACTGGGCTTTTATATGTGGCAAAATCACTTAGCTTTGCTTTAGAAAAATATATAGACTTTAGATTAGAAAGGACAAGATGTATCCGTAAGCAGGCATAGATACTAGGTGGGTATTGGCCGCTGCTATAAGTGACAGGGATGCCGCTGCATTTATCACCGCAAGGAGGGCGGTAGCACTTAGAATATATGCACCTGCGGTAGGAATTGGCTTACGCTTTCTAGAGTGAAAGACTATAAATTTTTGGTAAGTATAGCATTTGTGTGATGGGTGCCTTAAAGTACTAGTGCCACAACTAGTATTTAAGGTTAGTAGACAAGCCTTAGAAATCTAGAAGGGGGGACTAGATTTTTTAGTTTGTCTGCTAAAGTGTAAGGAGTAAACTGCCTAGGATTTGTTTAACCACTTACATAAGATATATAGTCCTTTGTAGGTGAAATTCTTCACTTTTAATTGAAAAAATTTTAGAAATTTTATTTTAGGTTAAAAAGGGGTATAATAAAAGGATAGATTATTGGCGAGGAGAAAGATATGTTAACGCTAGAAGAGATTAGAGATTTATGTCCAAACTTAGTTACCTTTAATAATGCTAAGCGTCTTTATGGGCTGGGGAGTATTAAGCATATGAGTGCCTTTAAGGAAAGGGATGGCTATGAGGTACATGGAACGATAGAAGAAGATAAATACCATCAAGTAGAGACAACGGTACGTATATTTGATGACGGACGTGTAAGAGTAAAGTGCGGCTGTCATCCGCCTTATGGCTATTGGTCTATTTGTGAGCATGGTGCAGCGTTGCTTATGGAATTTTGGGAACGTCTGCAGACAGGTACTATTAAGATTCAACCTATTGAGCAGATTTATGGTATGGAAATGCTGGCCTTTTATGAAGAAGAAGCTATACGTAAGATGCAGAAGAATAGAGAAGGGTATATAAGAGTACAGCCTAAGCTTTATAAAGTTTGGGAGAATGTATATGGGGTAGGTCTACAAGTGGGGGAAGATCGCCTTTATATTGTAAAAGATATGATGGAGTTTGTAGATGCTATTTTAAAGGAAGAACAACTAGGCTATGGAAAAAGTCTGGCATTTATCCACCATATAGGTGCATTTTGTGAACAAGATAGGCCACTTATTGAGTGGATTGTGGATGAAGCAGTGGCAAGGCAAGCTACATTAGACCAAATGTCAGGTAGACTTACTAAGTTAGATAAGAAATATATTGTACTGACCCCAGGTGGCTTTGATAAGTTCTTTGAACTTATGGAAGGTAGAACTATTTCTTATTACGATGATAGTAATGAAGAGATTACATTAGTAAAAGATAATCCAAAGCTTTACTTTGATGTAGCTAAGGAAGAGGAACAGTTTGTTCTCACTTCTAATTTGAATCAATATGGCCTTATTGAGTATCCTAAAAATAAGTACATTATAATAGAAGATAAACTTTATAAATGTAATAAAAATTTTGCGGATAACGTCATGCCTATACTAGATTATATGAATCAGATGCATACAAGACAGTTTTATTTTGATGAGAGAGGCTGGCAACGTTTTGTTCTCACCATCTTGCCGCGTATTAAACGTTATGTAGAGCTTCATATAGAAGAAGATTTATTAGCACGTTATACGCCCCCTGAACTTGTTATTAAAACTTACTTAGATAAAGATGGGTCTAATAATATTGTAGAAAAAACGACCTTTACTTATGGTGTTACCACTTTCAATCCTTATGATACCCATGGGGGAGAACCGGTAGACCTTGCTAGAGATATTACTAAGGAGCATGCTTATACCAACATACTAGAGAACTACCAGTTCAAAAATAATAAGGGGCAGCTCCACTTAGATGATGAAGAAAGTATTTACAACTTCCTTACTTATGGGATAGATGAACTTCTGCCTATTAGTGAAGTGCATATTACAGATGAGCTTAAGGCTATGAAGTTTAGAAAACCGCTTATTGGTAGTGTGGGTATTAAGATAGAAAGTGATTTGCTTAAGGTGAATTTTGAGGAGATTAACTTAACACCGGAAGAAATTGATGCCATTATGGAGGCGTATCACCTTAAGAAGAAATACTATAGGTTACGTAGTGGTAGCTTTATAGATGTGGGTAATCGTGAGGTAGACCAGCTAGCTCAGATTATGGAAGGGTTAAGACTAGGCAGTGATGCAATCAGTAGTGGAGAAGCTACTTTACCTAAATATAGAGCCTTATATCTAGATCAGATTACGAAGCAGAATGAAGACTTAAGTGTAGAACGTGATAAGTACTTTAAGCAGATTATTCGTGATGTAAAAAATGTGGCAGATGCAGATTTTGAAGTGCCAACATTTTTAAAGAAGACTTTAAGAAGCTATCAGAAGGTGGGTTACAGATGGCTAAGTACTATGTCAGCGTATGGATTTGGTGGTATACTGGCTGATGATATGGGACTTGGAAAGACTTTGCAGGTGATTACCCTATTAGCAGCGCAGCAGAATGCGTGCTCTAAGCAGAACTTAGTTGTAGCGCCTACGTCACTTGTACTGAATTGGCAGAAAGAAATCGAAAAGTTCGCGCCTCAGCTTAAAGCATTAGTATTAAATGGTACTATAGAAGAGAGGAAAGAGAAGCTTAAACATATAGAAGGTTATGATATTCTCGTTACTTCATATGATTTATTAAAGCGTGATATTGAGCTTTATGAATCTCTTCATTTTAAATGTTGTATTGCAGATGAAGCTCATTATATTAAAAATCCGAATACACAAAATGCTAAGGCGCTTAAACGTGTTATAAGTGAAGTACGCTTTGCTTTAACAGGAACGCCTATAGAAAACACACTAGCAGAGCTATGGAGTATTTTTGATTTTATTATGCCGGGTTATCTATTTAGTTATCAGCAGTTTAAAGGTAGCTTTGAGACACCTATCTTAAAGTTTGAAAGTGAGCGTGCAACCAATCAGCTACGTACTATGGTAGCACCATTTATTTTACGACGACTTAAAAAAGATGTCTTAAAAGAGCTCCCAGAGAAAACCGAAACCATTCTCTATAATGAAATGACACCAGAGCAGGAAAAAATTTATAAAGCTAACTTAGCGCTCTTACAGCAAGAATTCCAAAAGGAAATGAAATTAAATGGTATAAGTAGAAGTCATATTAAAATACTAGCTATGCTTACGAGACTTAGACAGTTATGCTGTCATCCAGGATTATATCTTGATGAGTATGAAGGAGGAAGTAGTAAACTAGACCAATGTATAGAGCTTGTTGAAGATAGTATTGAATCAGGGCATAAGATTTTACTCTTTTCACAGTTTACAAGTATGCTTGATAAAATTGCTTATGAGCTACAAGTAAGAGGTATTCCTTATTATATGCTGACAGGTGCAACAAAGGCAGAAAGAAGAATAGAAATGGTAGAGGCCTTTAATAAAGATGCAACACCTATATTCTTGATTTCCCTTAAAGCAGGAGGAACAGGACTGAATCTTACAGGAGCAGATATGGTTATCCATTATGACCCTTGGTGGAATGTATCAAGTGAAAATCAGGCAACAGATAGGGCACACCGTATTGGGCAAAAGAACAATGTACAGGTCTTTAAGCTTATTACTCAAAATACTATAGAAGAAAAAATCAAGAAGCTTCAGGATAAGAAGATTGGTTTATCCGATCAGGTATTAACAGGGGAGCAGACCTTTATTAGTCATATGAGTGAAGAGGAAATAAAAGATTTATTTAAAATAGATTAAAAATCAATTCAAAAGGCTTAGCTTATACTCTATGGGCTAAGCCTTGATGGGTTGGATAGATATTCCTATTGCTAACTTTATAAAGAAGTGCTAATCTATGAACATGCCGCAGGAAGCACAGACACTTTTAGATTAACAAGAATTGATAAAATTTAACAAAGAAATCTCGTATAATTAGCTTGACGATAAGATTTCGGGTGTGATATATTAAACTTGTACCTAAATAGGTCTTTTTTTTATGGCAATTTTTAAGAGCTTTAACTCAAGTGGAGGTGTCGATCGTGAGAGTACAAATTACTTTAGCTTGTGAGGATTGCAAGCGTAGAAACTACACCATGACAAAGGATAAGAAAGCACATCCTGATCGCATGGAAACTAAAAAGTATTGCAAATTCTGCAAAACACATACACTTCACAAAGAAACTAAAAAATAAGAGTGTATGAATCGGTATACCCAGGGAGGAATATGAAGATGGTTGAATTTTTTAAAGACTTCATAGCAGAAAGTAAAAGAATAGTTTGGCCAAGCAAATCAGAACTTATGACAAAAACTACAGATGTCATTTTATTTTCACTTGTGGTAGCTGTTATAATTTTTGGTATGGACTTTGTATTTAGTTACGGAATGCAACTATTACATCAACTAGCATAATTGGAGGCACAACAATGGATGAAGCAAGATGGTATGTGGTACACACATATTCTGGATATGAAAACAAAGTAAAAGCTAATATTGAGAAAGCTATTAAAAATCGTAATATGCAAGACTTAATCCATGTGGTTGAAGTTCCTATGCAAGATGAAGTAGAGGAAAAGAACGGGACTAAAAGAACTGTTCAGAGAAAAACTTTCCCTGGATATGTACTAATTAAGATGGTTATGACTGATGATACTTGGTATGTTGTGCGTAACACACGTGGGGTTACAGGTTTCGTTGGTCCTGACTCTAAACCAGTATCTTTAACTGTCGATGAAATCAAAGGCATGGGAATTGATCTTGCAGCATTACGTCCACATGTAGAAATTGGCGAACCAGTTAGAATTCTAGCAGGAGCTTTCCAAGATTCTGAAGGGATTGTAAAAGAAATCCATGAAGCAAAAGGTGCAATTATTGTATCTGTTCAAGGATTTGGGCGTGAGTTCCCAGTAGAGGTAAGTTTCGAACAAGTTGAGAGTCTTATCTAAAATTTCAGCTTCGAGTGTGTATATTACACACGATATTTAGTAAAATATTTAAGCAACGCGCGAGTGGGAGGGAATTCCCCGCGAATACCACATTTTTTTAGGAGGTGCCTAACTATGGCTAAAAAAGTTACAGGAATGATTAAATTACAAATTCCAGCTGGAAAGGCAACACCAGCTCCACCAGTTGGTCCAGCACTTGGTCAACATGGTGTTAACATCGTTGGCTTCACAAAAGAATTCAACGAGAGAACAGCAAAAGATGCTGGTCTTATTATTCCAGTAGTTATCACTGTATATGCTGACAGAAGTTTTTCTTTCATCACAAAAACTCCACCAGCAGCTGTATTACTTAAAAAAGCAGCTAACATTCAATCTGGTTCAGCAGTACCAAACAAAACAAAAGTTGCAAAAATCACTGAAGCAAAAATCAGAGAAATTGCAGAACTTAAAATGCCAGACCTTAATGCATCAAGCATTGAAGCTGCTATGAGCATGATTGCTGGTACAGCACGTTCAATGGGTATTGTTATTGAAGGTTAATTCAAAACTAGTATTTTAAATTATTTGAGCGCGTATATAGTACGTGGGAGGGCGTAGTCCCCGATAATACCACAAGGAGGTAACGTTATGAAAAGAGGAAAAAAATATATCGAAGCTGCTAAACTAGTAGATCGTGCAAACTTATACGATGTTGCTGAAGCTTTTGATTTAGTAGTAAAAACATCTAGTGCAAAATTCGACGAAACAGTTGAAGCACACATCAAATTAGGTGTTGACAGCCGTCATGCTGATCAACAAGTACGTGGTGCGGTAGTATTACCACACGGTACTGGTAAAACTCATAAAGTACTTGTATTTGCTAAAGGTGCTAAAGCTGATGAAGCATTAGCTGCTGGTGCAGATTACGTAGGTGCTGAAGATTTAATCCCAAGAATTCAAAACGAAGGTTGGTTCGATTTTGATGTTGTAGTTGCTA
>JAHLFD010000227.1:0-7126 GCA_018883975.1 Candidatus Niameybacter stercoravium | reverse complement strand
GTTTAAACTCTCCTTTTTAAAATACAATTATTCAGCTTCAAGATAGGTTGACAAGGTAAGATTTGCATAAAAAAAAGCACCGCCTATGCGATGCCTTGTTTATAACGATTTGCTGATTCTTTGAGCTCTTTTGCACTTTTTAAAGTACTCTCTGTAATAAAACCACCCATTAGACGGCAAAGTTCTTCTTGAAGCTTGTCATCTGGCAGTGTCATTAGCTGTGTTTTAGTCTGATTGTCTACAGCACTTTTTTCGATTAAATAGTTACGGTCTCCCATAGCTGCAATCTGAGGGAGATGCGTAATGCATATAACCTGCCTTGCTCTTGAGATAACTGCTAGCTTCTCGCCCACTTTCTGCGCCGCAAGCCCACTGATACCTGTATCAATCTCATCAAAAATAACAGTTTCTATACTATCACCTAGTACAAGGACGGTCTTAATAGCAAGCATTACTCTTGAGATTTCCCCACCTGATGCAATTTTGGCAAGTCCATGCATGTCTTCGCCTAAGTTAGTACGAATAAGGAACTCTACTTCATCTCGCCCATTACGGTTAAAAGTTTTACTTTGCTCTATAGCCACCTTAAACTTTGCATGGGGCATTTGAAGGTCATGAAGATGCTCATTAATTTGTACTTCTATGCTCTCAGCAATATTTTGTCTGCCTTCTGTAAGTTCTGATGCAATAGTATTTAATTTATTTTCTAAATCTACTATTTCCTGCTCTAATTTTTCTTTATTATGTGTGCTACCTAATAGCTCTTCAAGCTCTTTTTCACAGTTTTGTTTATAAGCTAGAATTTCACTAATAGAACTACCATATTTTTGTTTTAGTCTATAGATTGTATCAAGTCTTGTCTGAATTTCTTGTAAGAGTTCTGGTGAATATTCAATCTGGTCTGCAAAACGTCTTACTTGATAAGTAATATCTTGAAGATCAGCTTCTACTGCTAAAAGCCTCGCATGAAGGCTCCCTAATTCTTCATTAATATGGCTAACATCTTGAATATGTTGTGTTGCCTTGCCTACAAGTTCTATAGCGCCTGCCTGATGCCCATCTGCTTCTAAGGCATCATAAGCCTTTTGACATTGCATAAGGATCTTCTCTGCATGGGATAAAATCTCATATTGACTTTTAAGTTCTTCTTCTTCATGAGGTTTTAGTTTACATGCATCAATTTCATTAATCTGAAATTCTAGCATATCTTGAAGCTGAAGCTTCTTACGATCATCTGTACTGATTTTACTCAGTTCATTTTTCAAACTCATAAGGCGCTCATAATGGGTTTTATAAGCTTCCTTAAGATGAAGAAACTTCTCGTCTCCAAAGCTATCTAGCATATGGACATGAGTAGACACATCTAATAAAGATTGAGGTTCATGTTGACCATGAACATCTATAAGTAGTGCTGCTAAATCTTTCACCACTTGTCTGTTACATGTAATACCATTTATTTTATAAACTGTTCGCCCTGATACATATAAAATACGTTCCATTTCAATCGTTGTATGTGTATAAGGGTAACCATTTTCTTCTAAGTAAGCAATACCTAGTCCTTTATCATCCTCAAAAGTCAGGCGTACATAAGCACATTGCTCACCTTTTCTAATAATTTGTTTAGAAGTACGGTTACCTATAGCAAATTGAATAGAATCAATGAGCATAGACTTTCCCGCACCTGTTTCACCGCTAAAAATATTAAGATGATGATGCAAATTTAGTGTAATCTCTTCGATTAGAGCAATGTTTCTAACATGTAAACACGTAAGCATTTCATCACTCCTTATCTTATGAGTTTAATACTTCTTGGAACTTGGCAATCACGTCACCTATCTCTTCTATATTACGAATCGCACAGAAAATCGTATCATCTCCTGCAAGTGTTCCTACAATTTCTTCATAATTAAAGCCATCAATAGCTGCTGCTACAGCATTACCCATACCTGTTAAAGTTCGGATAACTAAAATATTTTGTGCTACATCCATAGATACAAAGCCAGCTTTGAAAACACGAATGACTTTTTCTGAAATTTGATTTTCATAGTTTGTTAATGCTACATACTTTTGAGCATTATTTTTACCTGCAACTTTTGTAAGCTTAAGCTCACGAATATCTCTAGATACTGTAGCTTGTGTTACTTTAAACCCTGCTTTTTCAAGGTTTTCTGCAAGTTCTTCTTGTGTTTCTATTTCTTGTTTTTGAATAAGACTTAATATTTTCGATTGTCTTTGTTCTTTCATTCCCATAGTTTATTTACGCCTCTCCACTATTTTTTTTCTTAAGATTTCAAAAAAATGCAAGTCAGAAAGCTTAATGAGTTTTGTTGTATAAGGTGCTTTTCTTACTTCAATAAAATGCATAGGAGTAATATTCATTTTCATCTGACCATCTACTACAAGCTCAAGCGTAGTACCATCATAGTTATTGGTTTTAATCTGCACAGCATCTGTATCAGCTACAATAACCGCCCTTGAATAAATGGAGTGCGGGCAGATAGGGGTAATCATTATCTGACTAGCTGATGGTGCTACAATAGGTCCTCCTGCTGAAAGATTATAAGCTGTTGAACCTGTAGGGGTAGCAATAATAATACCATCTGCCGGATAAAGATCTAGAAAATGTTCGTTCACCTTAATCTCGAATTCTGAAATTCTTGAAGAACTCCCCCTTGCAACATAGGCATCGTTAAGCGCATAAAATTTATGCGCCTCTCCTGATGGGTCAATGACTTTAATCATAAGCATCATACGTTCTTCTATTGTATAGTCATCTGTTAAAAGTTTTGGTAAGAACTGGTCTATCTCAGACATTTCCACCTCTGCTAAAAAGCCCAGTCTACCTAAATTGATACCTATAATAGGTTTATCATATAGACAAGCTTTTTGTGCTACGCTTAAAATAGTGCCGTCTCCACCAATGGTAATAAGGGCCTCACAGGTTTCATAAAGATGCTCTTCTTCTAGGGTCTGAATAGATTCATCTAGTAAGGAACCTATATGATGTGTCATATAAACCTTAAAATCATTTTCTAAAAGCCAGCTTATGACCACCTTTGTTGTTTCTAAATCTTTATCTTTTAAAAGATTGGGGATAATCCCAATATGTTTCATACTCCCCACCTACCTATAATGTATCGTGTGATGCACTCACCACTTTTTCAATAAGTGTGTCCGTTTCTAATGGAAGCTCCTCTGCTGCTTTTTTAAGATAAATTAAATATTCAATATTACCTTCTGGTCCTTTAATCGGTGAAAAATCAAGCCCATGAATGCTAAAACCAATGCTCTTTGCATATTCCCATACTAAATGAATAACTTGTTTATGCACTTTTGGATCTCTTACAACACCGTGTTTTTCAACTTGTTCACGACCAGCTTCAAATTGTGGTTTAATAAGGGCTACTACTTCACCACCCTCTTTAATTAAATTATAGACAGGAAGTAAGATTTTTGTCAAAGAAATAAAAGATACATCGATTGAACTAAAGTCGATTTCTTCTGGAATCTGTTCATGTGTTACATAACGCATATTTGTCTTTTCCATACATACAACACGTTCGTCTTCTCTTAACTTCCAAGCAAGCTGTCCGTAGCCTACATCAATAGAATAGACCTTTACTGCACCATTTTGAAGCATACAATCTGTAAAACCACCTGTTGAAGCACCTACGTCCATACAAGTTTTCCCTTCAAGTTCAATAGGAAACTGCGCCATTGCTTTTTCAAGTTTAAATCCACCACGACTTACATAACGCATTTTTTCACGCACTTCTATAGAAGCTGTCACATCTACTTTAAGTCCTGCTTTATCTTCTTTTTGTCCATTTACATACACAACGCCTGCCATAATATAAGCTTTAGCACGTTCACGTGATTCAGCAAGGCCTCTTTGTGCAATCAAAATATCTAGTCTTTCTTTATCTGCCATTATACTCTCTCTTCCTTTATCATTTCTGTAATTATACTTACCATATCTCGTACACTTAAGTGTTCACTTTCTAATAAAGATGGAATGTCTCCATGCTCTACAATACCTGTTTCATAAGCAAAGTTATGCAGTTTAGCCTTTAAACCATGTTCTAACATAAAGGCACCTACTTGCATACCAAAGCCACCTCTTTTCACATGGTCTTCCATAGTGAAAATATAATCATAAGTTGTAGCTACTGACTTAATACCTTCTTGATCCATTGGCACAATGCAAGGTGCTTCTACAACTGCTGCTTGTATACCTAAATCTAATAGAGCTTCTCTTACTCTTAATGCCTGTTCTACCATCTTGCCTGTTGCCAGTAAGCAAACAGACTGACCTTCTTCTAAAGTTACCATACGAACGTCATCATACTTAAGCTGATACTTAGGATCTAACTTCACAGTTCCTCTTGGATAACGAATGGCTACTGGGCTATTAAGACGCTGCGCATAACGGAGTGCCCCTTCCATCTCTTCAGGCATTTTGACAGAAAGGACTGTCATATTTGGCATATGGCTTAAATAAGCAATGTCAAATATACCTTGATGTGTTGCACCATCTTCACCCACTAGACCTGCTCTATCTATTCCAAAGATAACAGGTAAGTTTTGAAGACATACATCATGAAGAATTTGGTCATAGGCACGTTGTAAGAAGGATGAATATACTGCAAATACTGGTCTAAAACCTGTAGCTGCCAGTCCTGCTGCAAAAGTTACAGCATGCTGCTCTGCAATACCTACATCGAAGAAACGCTTAGGAAACTGCTTTTCAAAATGGTTCAGTCCTGTACCATCTGCCATAGCTGCCGTAATCCCTACAAGTGTTTCATCTTCTTCACCTAAACTTACCATAGCATAGCCGAAAGCATCTGAAAAAGTATAGCCACCTGCTTTTTTAGGTGCTACCCCTGCCTTAATATCAAATGGTCCTACTCCGTGATAACTACTTGGATTTTCCACTGCTGGTTTATACCCTTTGCCTTTAACTGTTTTCACATGGATTAAAATAGGTCCCTTCATCTCTTTTGCATTCTCTAAAATCTCAATAAGGTCATTAAAATTATGTCCATTTACAGGCCCTAAGTATGTAAAGCCCATTTCCTCAAACAATGTATGCTCAATTAGAAAAGTCTTTACACCGTCTTTTGTTTTACGCACAGCGCCTACTAACTGGCCCCCTATAGCTGGAATACGTTTTAACACATCTTCTACGCCTTCTTTTGCACGTAAATAATCTTTACTAGAACGAATATGGTTAAGGTGTCTACTCATACCACCTACATTTTCTGAAATACTCATTTCATTATCATTTAAAATAACAATAAGATTCGTATGTCCTCTACCTGCATTATTCAGTGCTTCATAAGCCATACCACCTGTTAAAGCCCCATCTCCTATAACAGCAATGACATGACTATCCTCTCCTTTAAGGTCTCTTGAGATAGCCATTCCAAGTGCAGCTGAAATAGAAGTTGAACTATGTCCTGTTTCAAATACATCATGTTCACTTTCTTTACGCTTTGGAAACCCACTCATTCCACCTGTTTTCCTTAAAGTCTTAAACCCTTTTCTTCTACCTGTTAATAATTTATGCACATAAGCCTGGTGGCCTACATCCCATATCATTTTATCCTCAGGTGAATTAAAAACATAATGAAGTGCTATGGTAAGTTCTACAACACCTAAATTAGATGCCAAATGTCCACCTGTTTTAGAAAGAGACTGTATTAAGAATTGACGTATATCTCTTGCTAAAAGGCCTAGTTCTTCTTGATCTATCTTCTTAAGATCCTCTATATTTTTAATACTATCTAATATTTTTAGCATGTTCTCACACTTTCATTAATTACTTATTGTAAATTTATTCATATTTATTAATCATACTAAAAATGACAACCCATAAGATTGTCATTTTAACATTATGGTATAAAAATTAATGCAGTTACAATACCAAGTATAGCACCTGCGGCAACTTGAAGTGGTGTATGTCCAAGTAATTCTTTAAGTCTTACTTCTAGTGTCACATTAGGATCTTGCATCACGTCAATAATACGATTTAAAAGTGCTGCTTGTTTACCAGCTTCTAAGCGCACATTTGCTGCATCATACATAACAATAAAGCTTAGTACTGCTGCTACTGCAAAAATTGCACTATCATACCCATGAAGTTGACCAACACCGATAGCTAATGAAGTAGAAATAGCACTATGTGAGCTAGGCATTCCACCGGAAGAAACAAGTTTATTAAGATCAAGTTTATGGTCGTTAATTAAAGTTAAAATCACCTTAAGTACTTGTGCAATAAACCAACTTAATAAAGCTACCATTAAAAGATCATTACTAAAAAGCTGTGTTAATTGTTTCATTTTTGCCCCCTAATTCCTTCTTTGAACCAGGCTGAGTGCCATATGCTCAAGTAGGGATGTATCACCTTCTACACGTTCTAAGCATTTAATCGCTTTAGCTGTAAGTTCCTCTGCAATGCTATAGCAAGTGTCTACATCGTAGAAAGATAAATACGTATTTTTTTCATTTTTCATATCACTATGAATAGGCTTCCCTAATTCTTCTACTGTTGATGTAGCATCTAACACATCATCAATAATTTGAAAAACTTTGCCTAAATACTTACCATAAAACGTAAGGGCTGTCACTTCATTAGCTGAGCCACCACCTAATAGCGCACCCATCTGAGCGGCTGCTGCAATAAGTGCGCCTGTTTTATGTAGATGAATACTATCTAGAGTATCTTTATCAATTTGCTTACCCTCACTTTGCATATCCAGAATCTGTCCACCAATCATACCTCTAGCACCACTTGCCTCTGCTAAAACATGAGCTGCCCTAACACGATTCATATCATCGTGATGAAGTGCATCTTCTAGCATGCTTTCAAAAGCACCATTTAAGAGTGCATCTCCAGCAAGAATAGCTGTTGCTTCTCCAAATACTTTATGATTGGTTGGCTTACCGCGTCTAAGGTCATCATTGTCCATAGCTGGTAAGTCATCATGGATAAGTGAATAGGTGTGAATCATTTCAATTGCACACAGATAAGGGATAATGGTTTCTTTTCCCCCTACTGCTTCATAAGCAAGCTGCATAAGTAATGGTCGAATACGTTTGCCACCTGCATAAAGGCTATAAG
>JAHLFD010000226.1:0-13637 GCA_018883975.1 Candidatus Niameybacter stercoravium | reverse complement strand
TTTAATCAGGAGGTACAGCAATCTATTTCAAACTATATTACACAAGTTCGAGTAAATAAGGCAGAAGAATTATTACAATTTTCGCAAATGAGCATTCAAAACATTGCATCTTATGTTGGATTTCATGATTTAAATTATTTCAGCAAATGCTTTAAAAAATATAAGCACATCACGCCCACGGAATGCCGACAACTGAGTGCGGTCAAAGAATAAAGAGGTCCCCTCCTTTATGTAATATGCAAAAATAGCCAAGCAATTGCTTGCTTGGCTATTTTTATGTTCCAACACTTCATTATTCACTTTTAATAATCTATTATACCCCTATCGTTTGACTATTAATTGATTCATTAAATATTATTAATAGTATTCTAATTATTAACAATAATTTTCTCTAGAAACTCCAAAACCCTTGAACCTAGATTGCTCTGGGCTCGAGAGTTTAGTTTATAGAGGTGAGCCATCCTAACACTATCCACTATTGTTTTATCACTTATCTTCTATTCTATTTTTATTAAATACTCTTGTGGTATGTAATTTCTTAACATATAGTGTCACTTCTTATAGCAATTTCTCTATCCTATCTTCTGCAATATGATAAAACTTTTCATCAAGCTCAATGCCTATAAACCTTCTTTGAAGCTTTTTACATGCCACCCCTGTAGTTCCACTTCCCATGGTAAAATCTAATACTATATCACCTTCAAGCGTATATGTTTTTATCAAATATTCTAATAAATCTAAAGGTTTCTGAGTCTCGTGAACTGGATGTGCAACACTTGAAACTTCGATTACTTGACGAGGATAACATGAAAATTCCTGAAAATATTCTTTTGTTTTCATTCCACCACCATTTTGTCCTGATATATATTCAGAATTATTTATTTTGCTATTTGTATTTTTTCTAATCTTATCTATCTTCTCTACCCCTTGAGGTTGATATATTGGCTTTTTCTTATAAAATACACTTATTGTCTCAACATCTTTTAATGGCATAATTTTTGCGTTTAAAAAGTTTTGTGGTTTGCTTTTTTTCATATACCAATCATATTTGTATTCTTTCATATTACTAATCCTTAATAAACTGCTAAACGGTTCCGTCCCAAATAACAAAATAGGCGTATTATCATTTCTTAGTAATTTAATTCTCTTCCACATCTTATCAAATGGTATTATAATATCCCACTTACACCTTGTAGTCCCATACGGTAAATCAGTAATAATTGCATCTACTTTTGTATTTTGTTCAATTAACTCATCCATAATTTGTAAGCAATCCCCTAAGTACAAATTAATAGAGTTATTAATATATATCCCTCCCTCTTATTTGTAAGTTCATGACCTACATTTACTGTCAATAGCAGTAAATCCTTTATATTAATTAGATATATATTTTTCTATTAGCTTGTACTATTACACATATATAAAATTTTATACTAATTGTTATATTTTTTATAATCAGATTTTTTTATATTTAAATCTTTATACAGCCCCACTCTTATATATAGCTATCATATTGCACTATCATTTGCATAAGAAAACTGTATACTTTAGGCGTAACTTTAACTGGACAACTTAATTGGCTAGTACTCCATCGTATATTTTTACATACCTCTTTCCAGATATCCTTATTATTATATATCTCTAAATATCGTTGCAATGGAAATACTTTATCATCATTTTCCTGCACATAGTCATCAAATTCAAATTCAAAATAATGCATATATTTCTTCTCCGCAATATTTTCTTTAGTCCATGCGCCATCTTCAAATGTATTGTCATATAAGTCACAATAATATCCTCTTGTAACTCTTCCTATCTTTAAAATATTAAAAGTAGAGTTTTTATATGTTCCTTGTTTTCCCCCATGTCCAATAAAGCCTCCTAAAAAGATAATAATATCTCCTGCCTTTATATCAAGTATATTTCTCATACCTTTGTTGAAATGAATATATGGAAATGCCCACTTTTTATTACCTTTCTTATTTAATACATGTGCTTTAAAATTTATAGTTGCATTTTTCAACAGAGGTACCATCCAAATATTAGTAGTTTCTCTAGAATAATTAGAAATCTTATTCAACAAGGTTTGATCTATTAAATCTTTTGAAAATCGAGTAAACCAGATAGCAAATTCTTTCGGGTCTATTATTCTAATATTACTATCTTCAATATAATTAAGTTTTTTATCATTTTCTAAGGCAATAATGAAACCTTTATCACCTTTATAACATGAATTATAAACCTCAGCCCCGTGGTTACTAAAGTTCGATACTTTCCATTCAACCTCTATATTTATACCTTTGTTATTTTTATCTATAAGCCTAAAATCTGTCTTATGCTGTTTATAATCACCTTTACTGCTTTGATAAATTACTGGATATTCAGGAATAACCACTTTAAACTTGGCATTTCCCGAAATATTTTTAATTCTTTCATATGTTCTTTCATTTAAAAAACTCTTCATTTTATTTAGAGAAGTACAACATAAATTTTCATATACATATAGTTGAAGAGCATTTTCTTGGACTATATTCTGATTCTCTTTGGTTCTTTCTTTTCTATTTGCCATGATATTTTTATCCTTACTCTAATCTTTCGTATTACCTTTAGTATTACCCTAATACTATTTTCCAATACTACCACCTTCTGCGATTGAGTAACTTCTTCACATTATATACACAGCTATTCTTACTATCTTTTGTTATTCCCTAATTAAACTAAATAACCCACGAATTCCAACTAAATTGTTAGAAATTCGTGGGTTATAACCATGGAGGTGAACCTATATGCTTGGTATCCACAATTTCTTTAAGAGACTATAGCCATTGTGTTGCTTAAGATATAGGTTTTGGTAATCCAGTGATGAACCTCGCATAGCCGTCGCTTGTTTTAACTAAGTTTAAACTATGATACCTTTTCAGATGGAGCAGATCATCTAGCGTATAGGGGTCTAGCTCCTCTTTTAATTCATTATAATTCATTTTATCACATCCTGCAATCAGCATATATGACGTATTAGCAGCTTTAAGCTCTCCTCGTATCCCCGGAATCTGCCCCAAGTAGTGACAACTAATGATAGGCTTAGCATAGAATTTCGCAATCTGACTTAACTTACTTTTCAAAAATTCCTGGCAATTAGGTGTCTGGTATAGTTCATCAAAGAACATATTAACCTTTAATATGTTCTTGCTATCTACTTTCCATTTTCTCTGTTGAAGAGCTGCCCATAATTTCGTTAGCCAATAAGTAGCGTATATGTCCTTTTCAGTCTCAGTGCTAAACATGTGTTCCGGCATCTTTATACATATCAACTGTGGTTTCTGTATCTCTTCTGCAAGATCAAAATTATTAGTACAGTCTTTCTTTAACATCAATTCTACATAGGTATTTTGCTTTAGCTTATTTGCTCTATTAAGTACCCCTTGGATAGCCGATATCTTAGTCCCTATAACCTCACCTGTTTTCTTATCATACTCATTCAGCTCCTCCAGAGCTTCTACATACTCTTGTGCATTTTCTTTTTGTTCCGTTGGTATTCTTAGTATGTATTCTTGTCGGAGCGTATGTCTTTGTAGTATAAAACACTGTTACCGCAGCAGCTTCTAGGTATCTTTCCATTCGTGCCCTAAGATCTGATTCATCACCCTGCACGGCGTTAATTAAAGTCATTAGTTGGCTAGACTGCGCCTTAGCTCTTTTATACCTTTCAAATGCATCCTTTGTATTTGAGTATAACTCATTGTATCCCATGCCTTGTAATTTATTTGGATCACTACAATCAATAACTAATACCTCTATACCTAGATTCTTAAGTGCGGCTATCACATCATCTGATAGTTCACAGTTTCCACACCAATCAAACAGTATATTAACTTCTCCCGCTTTTAGCCCATCTAGGCATAGGTTACTTATAAGCGTAGTCTTTCCCGCACGTGTAGGCCCTATTAGGCACAGAGTTAAAAACTTGAAGGCATGATCTGTACTTAGATACGCTTTTTGAGCTACACCCTTATACACGTTGGCCCCTATACTCATTACACCCTTTCTTAGTTCTTCTGGTACTTTTACTTCCAGTGTATTTATGTGCTCTATGTTATGCTTTTCTAAAATCTCTCTACCTGGCAATTGTAATAAGCTGCCACACTCATTTACACTTAGCTTATTTCTTTCTCCACTTCTGTATAATCCGCCATCATTGATACTCTCTACTTTTTTAACTTTGCTATACTCTAACATATTATCCCCCTCAATAGTATTAAAACTTTGGCACACCGTTACTACATTGTTTGTTGTCCGGGACATGTTGGATCCGCACCCTACTACAGCTATTTGCGTATCTATTACAAGATCGTTTTTCTTCCTTCTAGTTTGCTCTGACAGTTCTATTCTTGTTTTATTAAGCGCATCCGTTAGATTAAGGAGTACATCATTACTCTCTTTCTTCTGCCCGAAGGCTTCACACACCCCGTCTAGTACACTTTGTATAAGCCATATAAGACCAATAGCACTGTACTTTAATAAGTATGAGGGGCTTAGCTTATTTCTATCTAAAGGCTGATACTGCTTCCATTTATCCATTGTATTCTTATACTCGCTCCCCCAATATCTTTGATTGCAAGGGACAAAGTTATAAAATATCCCTACCCTATCATCTTCTTCCATTATATCAACTACGTTCAGTATTGAACTAAGTAGTACATTGCTCCTATTATCTACATGCAAACTAAGAGCATCCTCTTTTTTGTAATTAAGTTGATAGGCTACTTTGTTATCTCCAAATTCCTGTAACCCTTCTACTTTTTCTATGGTTACTCTGGGCCACGTAGATGTAATCTTCTCTCTAGCTATAGATTCATACTGCGTGGGTACTACAAAATAAAAGCTTACATCTTGTTTATGAATATCTATAAAATAACTACAACGCATAGGAGATTTAAAACAGTATGTCTTTTCCTGTTTATAAATACGTCTACTTATCCCCTGGTACATATTCGCTATCATCTTGGCCAAGTTACTAGAATTGTAGTTGCGCACAGAAGTATCCGGTATTAATTTTAGATAAGCATATGTGGGTTTTACTACTTTAATAAAGGTATCAAACGGCATAGTTTGCACTCTCTGTAACATGATTAGCCCCCTAACACTACAGAATTTACTATCTGAATAGCTATATATACTAAAATGGGGATGATTACCCAAGGTTTAGCTTTCTTCACACCTATCATAACTAAAACTAATGCCGCAAGAGAAGTAACTGTACATACAGGTAAACTCGCATCAACAAAATTTGTCCATACGTTAAGACACCAATTCTGAAAAGGCTCAACAATCGTGTTCTGTATAGCTGTACTCATTGCTTTCTCCATCCAGTTCATTTCTGAGGTTGTTGGTTCAGCCATTGGTGTTACGGTTGCTAGTACAGGCGGTATATATGTTATCCTCATTTATTGCACCTCCCATCCATCAAACGCCTCGCGTATTTTAAAGAACCCCCAAGGTACAGCGTAAGTAATAATTACGCCTATCCCGTATTTTGCTACTACTGATGGTATTCTCTTTGGATCTCCCTCTAACATTGCCTTGGCCGTTTCTAGTAGCGCCATTATAATAGCTATAATGGTTAAGCATAATTGAATCATAGATATCGCATCTGTCCCTAATTTTTTGATAGGGTTATTCTCCTCGTCTCCTTTAGGTGGTGTTGGTTCAACTTCTCCCGCGAATACCATATTTACATTAGATAATAAAGTAGCCGCTGCAACAAAAAACTTAATAGCTTTTGTATTCCTACTTTTGTATACCTCTACAAAAGCTTTATCAATTAAAGTAGGTCCTACGGGTCTTATATAACAAATTTTCATTATTTTTTACTCCTTCCATGTATAAAAAAGTTTGTAGATGTGAATAATTTATTCATAATAACAATCAAGAGGTGATAAGAATGATTTTTACAACTCTATACTCAACTTACATGATTATAAACACTGTTGCTATTTGCGTAATTTGTATTGCCGGATAATAACTACTTTTGTCGAACAGGAATATTTCGCTATACGCGAATCATATAGTGAAGTATGAACGTCTTTGGAGCGGCAGCGACGAAGCGTATACTTAACTAGGGTGGCTAAGTGCACCCTCAATATATTTACCCTAAGTCACCTTATCCGGGTGACTTTTTTGTTATAAATGGAGCACATCTTCTATATCGCTTAGTATCTCTTTTGTACCTTCCAAGTAATTTCTATTTGCTATAGGTTCGTAGGATCCAGTACCTTTAAAACATGATATTATCATTTCCTGGACTTCTTCTCTTGTTATGTATTCTTTTTCAATAGAATCTAAATAATAAAGTATCGCTTCTTCTATAAGACGCGCCCCTCTCCCTTCCTTCACCGCTTTTTCATAAGCCTCTAAAACTCTTTTATTAGTTATGCTGACATTCTTCCTCATTTCTTAAGAGCACCTCCTACAAGCCATAGGCCATTCACATTATCCCAAAGACCTGTATCGCTGACTAATATTCGATTAAATTTCTTATTTAAGTGCTCTTTAAGTTGCAAAGACCCTCCCCCCGTAGCAAATAGCGTTAGGCGATCTATGTTCCACTTTTTCTCTAACAGTCTTTGTTTTACGGCTTCCAGGTGCCTATTTATACATTCCTCTACTATAATTTTAGCTTCTCCCTCCTTTATGATTTCTCTTACCTCATACTCCTGCACATTCCAGTGCATCTTTTCATTAAGTTCATCTATTATTGCTCTTTCTAGTTTAATCATCCCTAGATCCAAGGTTGATATGGTATCTCTTTGTAACTCTCCGTAAGCATAGATCATGCAATTTATTGTGTTTCCACCAAAATCGAGAATACCCACAGCATAATCTTTTAGCGCTGACTTATAAGGTAAATACGCAGCAGCCCCTTCTGCAAATATTGTGCATTGCTCTACGCGCACCTTTTTAACTATCCCGTCTACTATACCCTCATGTACACCTAACCACTTTTCCCTGTAGCGCTCCCTGTAATCCCTATCTAAGTAAAGCCCCATAGGTAAACACGCTACTAGGTGCACCCCTGCTAGGGATCCATGTTTTAGTATGTTGTAAATCGTACAAACATCATGTACCTGGTTAAGCTGCTTATCATTGATATCTCTGTTTCCATTACCGATCTCATACCTTACATCTTTTAGGATAAGTGTTTTACTTCCATCTACATTCTCTTGTACCTTTGTTGGGTGGATAAATAACCCTGCATCTGTTTTAACTTTAGTATTGTAGTACCCGGCATTAATGGCTAAAATCATATACTCACTCCTTGTGTAATATTTGTGTATTCTCAAGAGGCCTCCCGCTTGCTACCTACACACTTTTTACTTACTCTTTACTTCACTATATGCTTCTTTTTGTTCGCATATGCAATCTTTTTAAACATTTTTATAATCAAAATTTGTAATTAATGGATTAATGCTTATAATTATAATTAGGAGGGGGTATGATGCTTGACTATACAGGTCTTAGAGTCCTACTGGCACAGAAGGGCCTAAAGTGGGGTTACTTAAGAGAAGAACTAAAAATACATTCTACGGTTATAGCCAAAATAAACAGAGGTGACTATATTAGTATGGAGATACTAGAGCGGATCTGTTTACACTTTAACTGTCAACTTAGCGATATTTGCACAATAAAAAAGGACCCAGGGAAGTAGCTCCCTGGGTTATTGTTATATTCCTAATATTTGTTTTTTCTTAGCCGCAAACTCTTCCTCTGTTATAAGTCCTTCATCCATCAATTTCTTAAACTCTTTAATCTCATCTGAAGCAGATAGGTTAGTTTCTGAAGCACTTACTTTTGTATCTGAGTTACTACACATATATTGTAATAAGGATATGCATTCTTGAGCGGATCTATAATGTTGCTGATATGTTAAACTACTCTTCTTGAATTCTGTTGCTATAAAAGAGATATACGTCACTGGATTGTTTATGTCATTAAGTGTTACTTTTATCTTTAAGCTCTTACATATCTCTTTGCTTTTCTTTTTACCGGTTATACCACCTACTACGGCCCCTACGCCGCCAAATAGTGCACCACCTACTACGGCTCTTCCAAGGCCACCTTTTACTATACTTTCACCATCTTCTAATAGCTCATAATCTAATATGTCTGAGTAATTATATATCTTAGGCTTTTTCTTTTTACCTAAAAGACCATCTGGTATAAGCCATTTCTTCTTAATATCGTCTATTTCTAAGAACCCCATAACCTGTTTACTTACTGTAAAGGTTTCTAACTCTTCCCCGTAGGCATCTGCTTTCTTTAAAGCACTTCTTATATCGTCTATCGTTAATGCCTTTATAGGTGTGGCCATGTTAAAATTACACTTCTTAAAGCATTGTGAACAGATCCATTCCTTATTTGCTATTTGAAAGCGGTTCATACCTACTTCTTTCTCACAGGCTACGCACACAGCCTTTCTACTAAAAAACCCCATCCGTTGTACCTCCCTATAACCTCTTTTAATATCTATATTACAAGAATATTGTACCACAATCAATATAAAGGTAACAAAGTAACATTATTTCTAACACTTACATATACCCACTGTATACACCCTATTCCTCACGCGTATACGCATAATTATATATAAATTTAAACTCTATTAGTATAATGTTACTTTGTTACCTATACATGTTAAGCCTTTAGCTATCAAGGTTTTAATAGGGTAACAATTCAAGTAACAAAGTAACAATCTTTAGCACGTTAAAGCACAGAAGAATGTTACCTTTTTATAGATTGTTACCTCTAATTGTTACCTCTAAACATAATAAAAAAAGTGACAGGCTAAACCCATCACTTTTTACCGTTCTTTATCCTACCTAATCGGTTTCTATTCTCTAAATTTGGGATGTCATTAGGTACTCGCACAATGATATCCGAGAGATCACATTCAAGGGCTTCACATATCAAGTCCAAATGCTCTAGGCTAACCCTTTCGCAAATCTCATGATACATATCATTTATAGTAGATGGGCGTATACCTGTTTTTCGTGCTAGATCCGCTTGGGTCCATCTTATTTCACCAAGTTTTTTAGAAAGTAAAAGTCTTATCATGTTATCTACTCCCTTACACTGTTTTGGTGAAATTTTATCATTTCAAGTTAGTTAATTCTTAATATTGTTAGATTATAACGATATTAGTTATAATTTTTTATTACGAATATATGCAGCCATATTCTTTATAAGCGCGGGAACATATTGTACATTTATCTTGTTTTCATCCTCCCAGGCTTCAAGTGTATTAATGATGCCCTCAGTATTTAATAACTTCGCATCATCTAGGTAACTGTTTTCTTCTTGTACTACCATCTTTGCTATTTCTCCCATCATAATTAGTAAATCTGTACCGTATGAGGTAGACGGGCACCAATTACCACCTAAGCTTTCTACGGTTTTACATTTACCAATCAGATACGCAAAATGCCTAGGATCTGGCGTATTCTTTTTAGGGTATCCTGGCGTTCCTGCGTATAACCCTAAATGGTCTAAATGTGCTTTTATACCTTCTTCCCAAGTACTAAATCGTTTATGGGCTTGTGGGTCCTTGCAATCTCCACCCTGTGGTATCTTTAAGCCACATGGGTTTTTGTAAGTTTCATCTAATACCCCGCCAAACTTTCCGTACCCTGTTTCTTTTGCATATTGGGCTACCCCAAGCACTGGGTTAACTCCACTTTCTTTACACACCTTGAAGTATGTAGGTATGTTATTAATAAAAACAGTTGTAGCATTCTTACTTTGTGCCCACACCCTACACTGCTCCTCACTTGCACTTGGATGTGCAATGATAGAAGTTCCACTCTGCGGCACTACAATTTTATACTTTGCGATAATAGCATCCGCTATACCTTTCACTAATTTACCTTGGTAAGTACCATCTGATAACTTCTTAGCTTCATCCACATTGGATATAAAACCACATTCAACTAAAATAGCTGTCATAGAGGTTTCTTTAAGTACTCTTAAATCTGTTCTTGGTTTAGCCCCCCTATTAGTAGCACCTGTATTATGGCACATACGATCACATATATCCTTAGCTAGATCCTTATCATCAAAGTACAGTACTTCAATACCATTCGATTCTACTTTCGAGTACCAGTTGATGTGAATGGATATAAATAGATCCGGTTTAAGATTATTAGCTTTTCTTATTCTGTCCGTAAGACTAAGATACTCTTTTTCTGAGGTTCTACTCATATACACTACAATATTGCGTCTCTCTAATTCTGTTCTTAACTTAAGTGCAATAGAAAGAGCTAGTGCGGACTCTTTTAGTCCATTACCACTAGCTCCATAATCGTTTTGGTTGTTGCGGTGTCCTGGATCAATGAATACTTTCATCTGGTTCATCCCCTTTACCCTTTAATTGCATAAGTGCATCTACTAGCTTTTGAGGAATAGGTGCTCCTAGATTAGTAAGATTTTCTAGTAAACTAATCCCCTCGTTTCCACATAAACAAAAAATAGTGGCTAACCTTAGTACATCTGTGCCAATTACCCTATCTATCAACACAGCTACCGCCACTGTAGTGACAATGGCTATTTTTTTGAATATACCCTTAATACCTAATTGACTGCTCAACTTCTTATTCAGATACGCAACCATTACACCTGTAGCATAATCAATAAATATTAATGATACCAATACTTGAAATGCAATATCCCAAGCACCAAATAAATAGATAAATATACCACCGACTCCTGTTATAATCCCTTGCCCAAACATTTTATCCATATAATTACCCCTTTCAAAAAGTAATAAAAAAAAGAGAGCTATAAGCTCTCAAATTCAGAATCTATGTCCTCAATATCCATATCTCTTTCTCTGTGTAAAACAAACTCTCCCAGAAGTTTGGTTCTTAGATTATAACTGTTACAATGCTTAAGTACACCATTATAACTTGCTATTGTACCGCTAACCTTACCGAGACTTATCTTGCCTCTTTCATACTGCTTTTTAACCTGCTTCATGCGCCTTTTCATTTTTAGAGCTGTGCTTTTTCTAAGCTTTACATGGGTTGGCCATAGCTTATATCCTACGAACTCTATCCCTAAAGATATAGGCCTTATAGCTGTTTTGTTATTAAGGTCTAACTTTAGGTTTTCTTGTAAGAATTCATTAATCAAAGCCTTATATTCATGGAGCTTTTTCTTATCGTTAGATAATAAAATCATATCATCCATATAGCGAATATAGTAATGCACTGATAATTTCCTCTTAAGGTACTGATCTAGCTCATTAAGATAAATATTGGCGAACATCTGAGATGTAAGATTACCTATAGGCATACCACAATGCTCTACTCTTTTGGATTCAGCAGGATCATTTATACCTAGTTCTAACCCAAAAGCAGTCTCACTATTAATAATAGTTTCTAGCAAACACATAAGATCCTTATCATATATCTTTCTTCTTAAGATTTTAATAAGTGCCTGGTGGTCTATCCTATAAAAGTATTTAGCTATATCTAGCTTTAGATAGTACCACTTTTCATCTTTTCTATCTACTTGTCTCAACCAATAGTGCAAGCGCTTCACTGCTTGATGTGCGCCTCGCCCCTCTATGCAGGCATAGCTATCTGTGATATACCCTTTTGAAAACATAGGGTTAATCACCTGGTATATAGCCCACTGGATTACCCTATCATAGAAAGGTAGGGCCATAATTAAACGCTTTTTAGGTTCATGTATATAAAACTCTCTATACTCACCTACTACATAGGTATGATTAAGCAGATCATTCCTCATGTTAAACAGGTATTCTTCTAAATTATTTGTAAAACCTAAAACTTCCTGGCGGTATCTCTTACACTTTCTAGCATTCATATAAGCCTTGTATAAATTCTCAAAAGAGCATATCTCTTGATAAACATTTCTTATCTTCATTTTTCCTCCAATAAAAAAATGTTGCACGTTACGGAGTTCACCAGAGGCTACTATCGGTATTTGCAACATGTATATTTTTTGCCTTATCGGCATGGAAACAGATCCCTTTAATATCTCTCTGTACTGGAAGTATACCCTTAAGTATACAACATCTAACCACGAGTAGAGCGGAGCGAAAACCAACATTGTTGTTACTGTTCGCGCGCGTGTTATGCAAATTGAGGTAGAAAACACCCGCACCGGCAGTATTACCGTAATTACCACCACGCAACGGGAGACGCTAATGATCTATTCCCTTAATTAATTATTATGTTCTGCGGATTTCGATAATAGTCTACTCTCGGCACCCATAACTTCTTGTATTTTTTGCCTTGTGGGCATGGAAGTAAACCCCTTTAATATCTCTCTGTACTGGATATATACCCTTAAGTATATAACATCTAACTACGAGTAGAGCGGAGCGAAAACCAACATTCGAGCCACTAGTCGCGCGGAGGTTGTTCATGTTGAGGTAGAAAACACCCGCACCGGAACCATTGTTCCAATTACCACCACGCAACGGGAGACGCTAATGGTTTACTCCCAAAAAATTTATTTAGTCTTTTTTTCAGCTTGATTATTAACGGCTTTCATCCAACCGCCTAACATCTTACCTAATTCTACAAGCATTTCAGACCAGATTTCGTATTTCTTAAAAGGCAGATAGCCTAATTCTTGAGATAATCTCAAGTAGGCTCTAAGTTTCATGAGCTCTACGTCTAGCTCTTGTAGAGTAGTCTTTTTGTAATATTTTTTATTGGCTTCAATGCATCTTTCTAAAATGATGTGCATACAGTGCTTCATATCCGCTGCAAGTGCAAATTTCTCACTCTTAGGATATTGAGCTAATGCTTGATAACCATATTTTATCATGTCATATATCTTCTGTAAAATTTTTAAGTCCTCTATATTAATCACATCCAACTTTCTAATAGATACTTTAACCTGTGACAGTATATCACTTTTAGTTAAAGTACCTAGGTATTATGTTATAAAATAACGTATTATGTTTTTGTAATATCCAGTAATCCTACTTTTTTTCAAAAATTCTCCCCCTCTAACGAGGGGGAAAGAAAAAAGAATAAGCTAATGTATGGGAGACCGACTATCGTCGGCTCCCTCAGAGCACAGCGTGACAGATTACAGGTTTACAAAAGCGGAGCGAAAACCAACATACGAGCCACTAGTCGCGCGGAGGTTGTACATGTAGAGGTAGAAAACACCCGCACCGGCAGTAGCACCGTAATAACCACCACGCAACGGGAGACGCTCTCCAATGTTTCGCATGTATATATTATCTCCTCCACAAGAGGCATCTACTGGGAACAGACCTAATGATTTCATAATCATAGGAATGTTTACATCTGATTTTGCAGTCAATGTTTCAAAAGTCTGATACGCGTAAGGATCCTCTGTCTGTTGTTGATTAGCAAGGACATTAGTCACTTGAATCTTACCACCCGTAACAGGAGTAGTAACGTAATCATATTTTAGCGTACCAGGTGTTCCAGGCTCTACGAGTGTACCATCTGGCATAATTGCTTTCCATAAACTACTTTCTGGAGAATGAACAATTCCTGTAGCAGCATTATTATTAGGGATAATTTGAATCTCCCCTTCTTTAACTCTCAATCCTCCTGTCCACTCCAGTACAT
>JAHLFD010000225.1:0-6352 GCA_018883975.1 Candidatus Niameybacter stercoravium | reverse complement strand
CTTTAATGTGCTCACGAATTGTAAGCGCATCATCTAATGACCATAAGCTGAAGCCGTGTTCTTTAACACCTGGCACGCCAAAGTATGCTGGCTCGCTACCAAGACCTACCATTAAGTATGAATATGCATATGTACCATGTGTTGTTTTAACAACTTGCTTCTCTAAATCAACATTTTCAATGTAATCTACAACTACATTTACTTTAGTTCTGTGGAAAATTTTATGAAGATCTAACTTAACAGATTCTTCTGGGACACGTCCACCTGCTACCTCATGAAGCTCTGTCATAAGTGTATGGTATGGATTTTTATCAATGATTGTAATCGTTACATCATTATTTTTTTTGTACTTCTTAGCTAGTTTCTTCGCTGCGTGTACACCAGCATAGCCTGCACCTAAGATTACAATATTCTTCGCTGCCATATCTTGTCTCCTTTTCTAGCTTTATATAAATTTTAATTCTTTAACTACCATATATTACACAAAATACCTATTAATGTCTAGTTTAAAAATTAACATTTGAGAGTATAAAAGTTAATTTATGTTATTTTTATTTTAACTTATAATTCATTTTTCATCTACACTTTTTAATTATTTTCCATTAATTTCTTTTATTAATCATTGCTTATTTTACTATATAATAAGAATTACACCTTGTTCATTAATAATTTGTTAATTTTTTATTTATTTTTTATTCATATATAATCTCTAAAATAAGTGAGTGCTTTTTAACAAAGTACATTTTAAATTTTACTCATATATAAGAGGAGAAAAAGAAATGAAAATGAAAAAACTTTTAGCTTTAATCTGTGCATCTGTACTTGCAATTGGAGCTCTTACTGCTTGTTCTTCAAAAGAAGAAGCTCCAGCTCAAACTGAAACAACTACACCAGCTGAGACAGACGAAAACACTGAAGCTCCTGCTGAAGAAGCTACTGGCTTACAAGATGGAACATACAGAGCTGAATACGATAAAGAAGATTCACGTGGTTGGAAAGCATTCGTAGAAATAACAGTTGCTGATGGCCAAATGACAGAAGTAAACTTCGACTACATCAATGCTGATGGTGCTTTAAAATCAGAAGATGAAGGCTACAATGCAAGCATGAAAGAAAAAGCAGGTACAAACCCAGCTGAATTCAAAGTTGCTTTAGCAGAAAGCTTAATCGCTTCTCAAGATCCAACTAAAGTTGATGCTGTAACAGGTGCAACAAGCTCATCTGAAGAATTTGTTACTTTCACAACAGCACTTATGGAACAAATGCAAGCAGGTAATACAGAAGTATTAGTAATTGCTGCTCCAGCTGAATAATAACTTTTATTAAATGGGGTGTTCGATTTTCCGAACATCCTTTTTATTTTATCCCATACCCTACTTCTAACATTTGGGGTATGCTATAGTAAACGTGAAAGGAGATTACTTTTTATGTGTAACTTAAAAAAACGCTTCAGCCTATTAATGTGCTGTTTAACTTTAATGCTTTTTACAGGGTGCAGGGTAGGCTCTAATGTTTCCCAAAACCCATCCCCTTCAGATCCACTTAGACGTACTGAAGTTTTAATGGGTACCACTGTAAGTGTTTCTCTCTTTGACCACCAAGATGAAGGCATTTTAGATGAAGCCTTCGAACGAGTGAAACTTCTTGAAAATGAATTAAGTCTTAATAAAAATAGCACGCTTCTAACAGAGCTTAATGCCTCTGCGGGTACAAGTCCTCACCCAGTCAATGATGTACTCTTTGATATTGTACAAAAAGGATACTACTATAGTGAGCTTACAGATGGCTCTTTTGATATATCTGTGGGGCCTCTTGTAAAGCTTTGGAGCATTGGTCTTCCTGAAGCTCGTGTGCCTTCTAACGATGAGATTCAAAATGCACTGTCACTTATAAATTATAAACAAATAGAGTTAGATGAAGAGGCTAAAACAATCTATCTTCAAACACCAGGTATGCAACTTGACCTTGGCGGAATTGCAAAAGGCTATACAGCTGATAACCTTGCCACTCTTCTTAAAAGTAAAGGCGTTGAGCATGCACTTATTGATTTAGGTGGTAATATTTATGCACTTGGTACTAAAGTAGATGGCTCTTTATGGAAAGTAGGTATTCAAGATCCTTTCGAAAGCCGTAATAATACAGTAGGCTATATACCTATTGCTAATCAATCTGTAGTTACTTCTGGTATATATGAACGCTACTTAGAGGTTGATGGTAAGAAATACCATCATATTTTAGACCCTTCTACAGGGTATCCTTTCGACAACGAAATTGCCAGCGTAACCATTATTAGTGATACTTCTATAGATGGAGATGCTCTTTCAACAGCAGTTTTCTCTAAAGGCCTTGACGAAGGACTTGAGTTTGTTAAGTCACTTCCTAATATAGATGCCATCTTTATTACTAAAGACTCTAAAGTATATCTAACAGATGGTATTAAAGATGATTTTGTACTGACTAATGGTGCTTTTACATTAGGGAATTAGTCCTATTCTTATACAAAAAGAGTGTCGTCCATGACTGTATTCATGGATGACACTCTTTTTCTTAAACTTATATTCTATTTATAGACATACTTTGCTGCAACATTAATTGCTGCTTGATGTTGTGGGTCTACTACTGCTGCAATATTACCCTCTTTATGTCTTTTGCTACCTCTAAAGTGTAAGTCTATAACACCGCTCATACCATTACCCTTAACCTCATCTAAGGAGTCCCCTGCATGTGGCATACCAGCAAGTGATGCTGCTAAGGAGCGTCCATTAAACTCTACAATAACTGGACGTCTTTCCCAGCTAAAGCCGCCCCATATACTTTTAATGACTTGTGTATCTGTCTTTGTCAGCGCTTCCACATCTGCGTGGTTTGTGCCAAAGGTACGTTTGATTTTGAATCTCTTGCCTGTATATACATCTAAAACAGTAGCTACGCTTCCTCTTGGCAGTACCTGATTTGCCGTAGCCCAATTTAGTACTTCTACTTTTTGAGCTTTAAACTCTTTAACTGGAAGAAGCTTTAAACTTGTATCCTTTAACTGATCTTTATAAATAAATCCTTCAGTTTGGTCTGATAATACTACATTGTACCAATTCCCTGATTGATATAGTACACTGACAATCTCCCCTACTGCAAGCTCTTCTACCACCTGTGCATTTGGTGAAGGTTCCTTCCTTACCTTAGTTCCTTCTACTGTAACAGGTGCTATGACTTTTCTAATATGTAGAAGGTTTTTATCAATTTCCGCTATCTGGCCTTCTATATCAATTATATAAGTATCCTTTTCCTCTTGGAGGTCCACTACTCGTAGGTTGCTTCCTTTGCTGATTTCATAAATGGCACGTGCTTCATTGCAATAAGCTACTGCGCCTTTATCTTGTACAACTGCAAATACGTTAGCAAAAATAGGCACGCTTTGCATCATCAGTAATCCTAAAAAAGCTTTCTTTATAAGTTGTTGTTTCATGTGTAATCTCCTCAGGCTTATATTATTGTGTGATTATTAAAATGTATTACATAATTGTTAAGTAATCCTATTTTAATCAAATTACACACCTTTATCAAGCTTTTCAAGATTATTTATACTGTTATAAAAACTATTACAGCACTTTACTTAAAAAGAGTTTCGTACGCTCTTCCTTAGGATTTTCAAAGACTTCCCTAGGATTACCTTGTTCTAAAATTTTGCCCTCATCCATGAAAACAAGTCGTGTTCCTACTTCTTTGGCAAAGCCCATTTCATGAGTTACAATCATCATGGTCATACCTTCATGAGCAAGTTCCTTAATAACTTCTAATACCTCTTTAACCATCTCAGGGTCAAGAGCAGAAGTTGGCTCATCAAATAGCATTACTTCTGGATTCATAGCTAAAGCACGCGCAATAGCAATCCTTTGCTTTTGCCCTCCTGAAAGCTTATTAGGGTATTCATTTGCCTTTTCTTTAAGCCCTACTTTATCTAAAAGTTTATATGCTATTTCTTTTGCTTCTTCTTCACTCATTTTTTTCACTTGAATTGGAGCAAGTGTAATATTTTGCAATACAGTCATATGCGGAAAAAGATTGAAATGTTGAAATACCATGCCTACTTTTTGACGTACTTCATTAATATCTATACTTTTATCTGTAATATCTACACCGTCAATGAGGATCTGCCCTTGCGTTGCCTCTTCCATATAGTTAATGCAACGTAAATATGTGGATTTACCTGAACCAGATGGGCCAATGACAACGACTACTTCTCCTTTATTTATAGAGTCATCAATTCCCTTTAATACTTTTAAATTCCCGAAGTTTTTACATAATCCTTTAACCTCTATCATGAATTTCACCTCTTTATATGCATTCTCTAAGTTTCCTAGGAAATATTTCCCTAAAATCTACCTTTATTCATTCTTTTCTCAATCACACGCATAATGATTGTAAAGGTACTTGTAAGTGCAAGATATGTTACAGTCACAATCAGAATCGGCCATATAAAGCTCCCTGTATCTGACATCATAATGTTTCCTGCACGCATAATATCACGTCCACCAATCATACCAATAACGGCTGTTTCCTTAATTAAGATTATAAATTCACTTACAAGTGCTGGAAGCATTTGTCTAAATGCCTGTGGCATAATAATAAGTTTCATTGTTTGAACATAAGAGAGCCCAAGTGAACGTCCTGCTTCCATTTGGCCCTTATCGATACCTTGAATACCTGCTCGAATAAGCTCTGCCATATAGGCTCCACTATTAATCCCGAAAGAGATTCCGCCTACTACAGGACGTGCCATAACTACATCCGCTAATACAACAAGCCAAATAAAACTTACTTGTACGATAGCTGGCGTCCCACGAATAATATCTACATAAAGCTTAGCAATCCCTTTAAGGATTTTCTCTAACCATTTAAGTTTTCTTGGAAATTCAGACACTTGAATAATCGCTACAAAAATACCAATGATTAAACCAATAACTGTAGCAATAGCCGTCATAAGTAAAGTTTCTTGTATACCACTTAAAAGGGTCATGTAATACTTTCTTTCTATAAAAGTATTAAAAAAAGCAATCATTGTTTCATAACTAAACATAAAATTCCTCCCTCATCTGAAAAACTCCACCTATATAGGTATGTCCCCCCTATAGGTGAAGTTCAATACTCTTATTCTTATTCTGTTTTACCGAAGTACTTTTCGCAAAGCTCATCATAAGTACCATCAGCTTGAATTTCTGCAAGTATTTCGTTAATATCATCTAAAAGTTCGGTATTACCTTTTTTTACAGCAAGTGCATAGTTTTCATTAATGAATGGTGCTTCTATAATTTTAACACCTTCGTAGTTTGCTACGATTTTTTTAGCTGGTTCTTCATCTAGTACAACAGCATCAATTTTACCAAGGCTAAGTTCTGCTACAGCTAAAGCGCCTTTATCAAATTGAATAACTTCAATTGTACCGCCATTTTCTTCTGATGTATAACCTGATACGAAAATGTCTCCTGTTGTCCCAAGTTGCACTCCTACTTTTTTAGCAACTAAATCTTCTGCTTCTACAATATTGTCATTATCTTCTTTAATGATAATAACTTGTTTAGATTGGAAGTAGTTATCTGAAAAGTCTACTTGCTTAGCACGTTCTTCATCTACTGTCATACCTGCTGCCACAAAATCAACTTTTCCGCTAGCTACAGCACCAAGTAATTGGTTAAATTCCATATCTTCTACTTTAAGTGTTTTGCCAAGTTTCTCTGCGATGATTTTACTAATATCCACATCAAATCCTACGATTTCATTACCTTGGATTTCTTCGAATGGAGGAAATGTGGCATTTGTACCCATTACAATCACATCTTCACTTTTACTGCATCCAGTAAACATTCCTAAACTTAATATCCCTGCTAAAACAACTGCGCTCATTTTTAATAATTTATTTGTTTTCATCTTTTAATCCCCCTAAAAGTTAATTTTTATACTGTAATTTAATTATTCATTCACTATACGCATAATTATAAACACTTATGAATGAATAGTCAATACCTTTTTTCTTTATTTCCTCCTTTATCCTAGTATAAATTTCAGCATATTGGCTTTAATCCCTTGTAAACACTAGCCTCAATCTTTTTTAATCAATTTTAAATTTTTATTCATCTATTGCATCTCACAAATTTTACCAAACATATGTTTTGTGTACAGTTAACCTGTGGATAATGTGTATAACTCTGTTCATAACTTGATTATTATAGGTTTGTCCCATTATTTTCATGTGAATAACTTGTTTGTTCTATGTATAAACTTCAATTTATCTGTATTGTAAACACACTTATGTTTATACATCCAAAATAAGAAAATAATTACCTGCGCTATTCTATAA
>JAHLFD010000224.1:0-9658 GCA_018883975.1 Candidatus Niameybacter stercoravium | reverse complement strand
CACATCTACTACGCAGTTAATATGATATTTTAGTAAAAGTTCCAGGAAACTTTCCTGTGTGTGATGTGCATAGCCAATAGTGTAGAGAATACGATTAGTCATAGGTTTTCTCCTTTCTTAATTTTTTAAGTCTATTACCCTTGTAAATTTTAGTATGAGTCTGCATACTCTAGGCTATTCTTTTTATGCTTTATTATTTTATAAATTTATCGATAGCCTTATTCAGATCCTCAATCACCTTCATATCATTATTTTCTACTGCCTCCATTACGCAATGATTAATATGCTCTTGTAAAATAAGCTTTCCTACATTATTAAGCGCTGATTTCACCGCTGCAATTTGAATTAAAATTTCACTGCATTCCTTCTCTTCTATACACATTCTTTTTATGGCTTCTGTATGTCCAATAATTCTAGATATTCTATTGATAACCTGTTTTTGATTAGGATGTTTATGTCCTTCCATATAAGTCCTCCTCTATTTAATTTGAATATGTAACCATCTCCCTCTTAAAAATCTTATCATAAGTATAACTGCTCTTAAAGTTATATCTAGTGCGTAGGCTAACCATATGCCTACTAATCCTAATTTGAAAACGACTGCAAAGAGAATACCAAAAACTACTCTTACTCCCCAAATTCCTATTAGCGTACTATACATTGGGAATCTCGTATCTCCTGCTCCCTGCAAGGCACTTGCAATAACACTCGTAATAGATAAAAATGGCTGAAATAATGCTATAATTCTTAGTACTTTTACAACAAGCATTTGAATCTGGACATCCTGTGTAAATAGTGCTGCAAGATAAGGTGCTCCTATAAAAAATACACCTCCTATGAAAACCATAACAAAAGTTGAAAGTAGATTAGCAATTAATCCATAGCTTCTCGCTTTCTTAAAATTCTTCGATCCTAGACTCTGTCCAACTAATGTTGCAGCAGCCACACTAAATCCCATTGCCGGTAGATAAGAATAACTTTCAATAGTTCCTGCTATATTATGTGCCACATATGCATTTGTCCCTAAAGAGATAATGACAGAGCCATATACCATCTGTCCAGTTCTCATAATAACTTTCTCAGCTCCTGCTGGCATACCAATCCCTATAATGGAGCGCATAATCAGCTTATTATATGTCCATTTATCTTTCATATTCAGTTTAATAGCAGTATTTCCTCCATAAATTTTAATGAGTAAAAGACCTACAGCTATCATTCTCGATAAAGTTGTCGCAACGCCTGCCCCTACTATGCCCCATCCTTTAAAATTAAAAATCCCAAATATTAAAATATAGTTTAGGCTAATATTGATTATATTAGCAGCTATAGCCGCAATCATAGGTGTCTTAGTATCTCCTACACTCCTCAGTGAACTAGAAAGAATCATCATCAAACTTAAAAAGATACAAGGTACTCCTACACAAAAGAAATACGGCATGGCATAATCTATTACCTCAGCTTCTGCCCCCATGAAAGATAAAAGTGGCTTTGCTAAGAGTGCGCTCACTCCCCCTAAAATTAGTCCTATTCCTATAGCTAATAAAATAGATTGCATAACTGTATCTTTTGCCTTCTCCTTATTCCCCTCTCCAATATGTCTTGCTACAACCGCACTTGTTCCAACGCTAATTGCAGTAAAGAAGGCAATAAATACATTCATTACTAAATTCACCACGCCGATAGCTGCTATGGCATTAGGATGAAGTTTCCCTGCAAAATATGTATCCGTTGTTCCTAGTAATACCTGTAGAATGTTTTCAATTATAACAGGAATGGCTAGTGCAAAAATAATTTTAGTACTAGTTTTTATATTGTTACCCAGTATACGCTCCATTTTAATCATCATATTTCTCTCCCCTTATTTAATTGTTTATATCCCCCCACAGGGGATATATGCATTATATAATACTATCGAACATCATACTAGCCTTATATTACTTAGATTTTCCTATATAAAAACGAAAGCTGTCTGGAAATAGCTTTTTCATACCAGCTATTTCCAGACAGCTCCTTCTTCTCATTTATACGAAACCTTCATCCCCTACTACCCTATATGTAAGCACTTATTTCTTTTTAGCATGGATAATAAGCATCATAGGGCGTCTTAATTCATCTTGCATTTCTTCATTATCTTTCAGTAAAGATGGTTCAGGCTGCGGCTCTACCACCTTCATAATTTCAAAACCAGCTCCTATAAGGTCATTGATATAAGTTGTTACTGTTCTATGATACTTGACCATTTCTGCTCCTAAAAACTGTGCCTTACGTGCTCCCTCATAAAAATAATGGTCTACAGGCCAATGCATACGATTTCCTTCCTCATCATAAGTCCAATCTTGTGGACCATTAGCAGTAAATACTGGATGTTCTACCGAGAAAATAAACTCGCCACCCTCCCTCAAGCACTTATTGACTTTCTCACACACCTCACTAAAAGTCTCGATATAATGAAATGCTAAAGAACTTATAACTACATCAAACATATGCTCAGGATAATCTATTTCTTCAATAGGCTGCTTAATATATTGGATGACTGTTGACTTTGTCATAGCCTTTGCCTGACCTAACATATTTTCTGACAAATCTATTCCTATAACAGATTCTGCTCCATGCTCTTGAGCATATCTACAATGCCAGCCAAACCCACAACCTAGGTCTAGAACATGCTTACCTCTAAAATCAGGAAGCATCTTTTTTAGCTCATGCCATTCACCAGCACCTTCTAAACCTTTCACTGAACGCGCCATCTGCTTATACGCATTAAAAAAGTTTATATCATCATATTTATTCTCTTTCATCTCAAGTCTCTACCTTTCTATATTTATATAATTTAATATGATTTTATCACGTTTATGTAAAAAAGCCTTACAACACTAAGAAACTAAAATACCTCTGCCTACTGAGCAGGAAGCATTTTAAACCTAGTTTTTGTAAGACTTTTTTCTATAGACCGCAGTCTATTTCAATTTCAACATTATAAATTTCATTTTCAAATAAACTATTTAAGAACTCGGCCATAAAGTACTTCTTGCTCATTTTTTTAAGTTTATTTCTATCTGTAATCTGACATTGATTTAAAAGCACTTTTGCTTCACTGATACAACTATTCATAATGCCTTGAATTTCTCTCTTTTTCTGTTCTGCATCTGCACTTCTATTACCACTATAAAGAAACTCTCTCAAATGGATAATAGCATCTCTAAAAGTCTCATTTAAGGCCTCTACTTTTGCAATAGCTTCCTCATCTGTTATAGCGCTTTCAAGACTTGATTGTACTGGATCTACATATAGTCTATCTTCAACAAGCATACAAACTGTATCTTCTTTAGCTAGCTCCATCACTTTACTTAATTCTGTTAATGCATAGCTTTGCCCATTTAGTTGATATTGCGTTTCAAAGGCCTCTTTAGTTATTTTTTGTATTGTTAATTGATTCATATTATAGTTTCTCCTATTTTGCAGACACTTTAATCATGCCCTCTTTCTTCTATTGCTTCTTTATTATAACATAATGAGCCTTATAGAGACATATATGCTTTTATTCTATTTATTCTTCTCATTATTTATCGGCTCATTTGATTTATATTTTAAAATATAGAAAAACCTAGAACTTTACGCTCTAGGTTTTTTATTTGCATGATAAGTCATTAAAATTGTCTGTACTCCCCAAATAATACCGATTGGTAGACAAATAACAGGACTAATATTAAATGCTACACTTAATAAATAACAAGTGATAAACAAGAATACATACAGCGGTGTCATAGCTGAAAGTGTATCAAAGCTTGCTTTTCCTGTTTGATTCCTTTCGCATTCATCTAACTGATCAAAGTAATGTTTATGAAATTTTGGATTTAGAGGATCTGCATTTAATTCTGGTCTTACCTTTTTAACCAAGGAGATATGTCCAACCTCTCCTAAGAAAGCTATACATACGTTAAGCATAAAAATCACTGTAGCAAGTGTCGGCTTAAAGAAATTCACACCTAATGCTGTAAAGTTAATCACAGCACATAAAGTACTGCACATCATAGCTATACTCATGGCCATTTCATGCTTTTCATAAAAAGAGCCTTCTTCATTACAATACCCATCTTTTTTGAGCTGAATACTAAAGTAAAAATATCCCCCTATACCTATAAGCCCTATAATAAGTGCAATGATAAATAAGCTAGGTGCTAAAGTTTCTAGTACGTTTACAATATTAGGTAAGTTATTATCTGATACTACTCTACTTAGCAAGGCTCCTGCTACAGCTCCTATAAAACCACAAATAATAAAATATAAAATGCCTTTTTTCCAGTTATAACTTTTCATTTCCTTCCTCCTCTAACCAAAATAATTCTTCTATTGATTTATTAAATATTTGAGCAAGCTTAATGGCTAATACAATAGAAGGATGATAATCTCCACGTTCAATACTACTGATAGTTTGCCTTGAAACACCACATCTCTTACCTAATTCTGTCTGACTTATAGCCAGTTCTTCTCTTGCCTGTTTGACATGATTATAAAGTGGCATCTAACTCACCTCCTGTTTGACAAGAAAAGTTGTCATACTCCAAGTATAAATCATGACAACTTTTCTTGTCAATGACAATTTTACTTGTCATTAATAAAATCTATATCTTCCTTTAAATCCTTATATTATAAATTTCATCTTTGACACTCCCTTACATCTCTGTTTATAATTATGTAAACAGAAAAGGAGATTGATATGACTAAAAATAAACGCCGAAAATATAAATTCATTATCCCTATTTTATTACTTATCCCTATTATCTATATCATGAACGTATACAATCAAGTAAAAGCATACGATACTGTACTAGCTCAAAATATATGGGTTAATCATTTTGATATAGGTGGCATGACTCCAGAAGAAGCTGGCAAATACCTCAGCCAAAACCTTCTACCCCAGCTTGATAGCAAGACTATTACACTTACTACTGAAAATACCACTTCTACAGTAGATATTACATACAAAGAATTAGGTGTAACCTATAACCTAGATGAAATTTTATCTGAGGCTACACAAATTGGGCATGAAGGTAACCTTTTTGAGCGCTATAAATCACTTAAAAATCCATCGGTTGAACCGCTCCATTTTACACTTACTCCAAATCTAGACTCTTCCAACTTACGAGAACGTTTAGAATCTTATCTTAAGCCTTTCTACAAAGCTCCAGTTAACGCGGAGATTAAGAAACACCCAAGAAGCTTTGAGATCACCTCTGAAGCACCGGGCTATAAAGCCGATCTTGACTTCGCAGTAACTCAAATTCAAGAACTAGTAGCGCAAAGTGAAGAAAGCACCATACTCCTTCCACTTATTACATTAGAACCAGAATATACTTCAGATATTCTCCAAGATTATAAGACGCCTCTTGCTAGTTTCTACACTACCTTTACAGCAGATAGTCCTGATCGTAATACGAATATTGCACTTGCAGCCCAGAAGATTAATACAACCCTTCAACCAGGCGAAAAGTTTATGTTTTCTAAGCAATTAGAACCTATTACTATTGACGCAGGCTATAAAAATGCCAAAGTTATTACGGGTGGTGAATTTGTAGATGGTATTGGCGGAGGTATCTGCCAAGTATCTTCGACCCTTTATAATGCAGTCATTATGACAGATCTAGATATATACATGCGCCGCAATCACTCTCTGCCAGTATCCTATACACCACTAGGCCGAGATGCGACCTATGCCACAAATAGTGTGGATTTCCAATTTATTAACAACTCTGGTTATCCTCTCTACGTAGAAAGCTATATTGAAGATAATAAAGTCTTCGTTAACCTGTATGGTCACAAAGACTTTAAGCCGGATTATACAGCTCAATTTGAATCAGAACTTGTCGAGACATTAGAAGCACCAGAGCCACTATATAAAGATGATCCTACTTTGCCAGCAGGCAAAGAAATCATCAAGTCTCATGCCAAGGTGGGACACAAAATAGTACTTTACAAACTTTACTATAAAAATGGTGAACTTATTAAAAAAGAAAAAATTAATACAAGTACCTATAAACCACAACGCGCCGTTATTCTTCGTGGTCCACAACCGCAGAATTCTGAAACAAGTTCTATAGCAGCTGATTCTAAACCTCAATAGAAAGCTATACATAGTAACGAATTTAACTAAATAAAATAATAACCCCACAGAAGAACACTTCATACCAAAGCATTCTTCTGTGGGGTTAACTTATTATATAAATACTGATTTACTTCACCTTTATGACCTAGGGGCTTAAATATTAATATTCTTGTACTCTTTTATATTCTTCTAAATAAATAGGAGCTTTATTAATCTCATAATAGGCACCTATATTGTGTAAATAGATTTTTATAATAGCTTGCATCTGATCAGGCGTTAAATCTTCAAACTGTAGCCCAACCTGATCTTGTTGTATTCTAACTACTTTACCTTTTAAGATGCCACTTCTTCCTTTATCTATTAGCTTAATATGCATCTCTTTTCCCAATTTCATTCTATGAGCTAAGGGACATTGTAGGCCCATCCCTCTCTCCGATAAATCCTTTAAATAGCCTCTATAAGTATACTTTCCTTTTCTGAGTTCTATCACCAAATCTTCTTTTATCTTAACGCATTCTACGCTTCGATAAATAGTTTTTTGATAAGCTACATAGATACTTACAACTGCTCCTATCAAATTATACATACTCCAAATAACATTAATGCTATAAGCTCCAAATGCTATCTTCCCTTGCAATACAGCATATGTACCAAGTCCCCAGCCTACTAATGCTAAGATGGTAATAATAATATGTGGTGCCATAGCTACTTCATAGAAATGTGACCATTGTAAACTTCTTGTATGCGGTGATAGTGTCTTGAAAATAAGCCATTGTCCAATTAGAAATGGAATAAAATAACCTAATATTTCCTGTGTAGAACTTTCAATGATAAGAGTATGAGTGATTAAATACATAATAGGTGCTAAAATATAAATCATTTTCTGAATGCTCGAACCCCAGTACAATACATCGTCTATATAAGTAATACGCTGTGCCCAAGTTAAACCTTTTGTAAAAATAGGATTGAAGTGTTTTATAACTTGTAAGTTACCTCTGCATAACTAGATCAGAATAAGTTGTTATGCTTAACCCAAGTACGAGTACCTCGTTAATAAATACACTTTGATAACCTTTTGATTGCAAAAGTATACCTACAGCCATATCTTCTGTAATAGAGCAAGTTGGGTATCCTCCAATGCCATCAACACAACTCCTCCTAAAAACATCATTGGTACCTACATGTAATACTGCATTAATAGCTGCCCTAGCCTCTTGTAAATGCCTCATGAAAAAGTCCTGCTCATTAAGTATATCTTTTTTAAATTATACTGATACATATCCTGGTTATAGTAGACCTGTGGTGTCTGAACAAAGGCAACTTCTTCCTCTGTAAAGTAGCCTACCGTCTTTTCTAGAAAATTTTCTGTTGTCAGCATATCGGCATCTAAAACAGCGAATAAGTCTCCATCTATATACTTTAGAGCATTATTAATGTTACCAGCCTTTGCACCTTCATTTCCTATCCTTGTTATGTACCCTACTCCATAAGTCTGGCACAACATCTGTAACTCTTCTCTTTTTCCATCATCACACACATAGATTTTCATCTTATGCTCTGGATAATGCATATTTAAACTTGCTACAATAGTCTTCTCTACAAGTTTAATAGGTTCATTATAAATACAAATAGGTACATCTACACTAGAAATTTGATTTCTATTAAATCCATCTAACGTTTTTTAGGGAGCTTGTAGGTCCTTGAAAACAAATATTGAAAAATAAGAAATTGAGTTAATCCTAATAGTTCAGCTACCATCAATATAATACCTGCCCCAAATGATGTCAAAGAACTGGTAGGAATAACTGTAAAATGCCACATAATATAAATAATGACTACTGCAGTATTGATAAAAAGAAAAACTCTACGATACTTTATCCATTTTTTCGAAAGAATAAAAGTGCTTAAAATACATAGCATAGCAAAACAAAAATACATATTTTCTATCCTTCTATAATAATAGATTATTCCATATCAAACCATACTTAATAGTAATTCTTTCCTATTTTTATTTATTTGTTTTATTTGTTTGAAGATAATTAGACTTCTTGAATAAATCTAATAAAATGTCCTAGTCCTATGCGGTCAATCAAGAAACCTAATTTCTCTCCTGGCTCTGCTTTTTCTTTATATACTTTTATTAATTGATCAACATACTCTAAGGCTTCTTTTTCAGTAAGACCTGTAGCTAAAGTATCTGCCATTCTAGGGTGATATCCTGCTGATCCTCCTGCTATAATCTTATAGCCTTCCTTATCTCCTATAACACCAATATCTTTACTATAGACACTACCACATGCATTTAGGCATCCTGCTACCCCAATCTTAGTTCTGCAAGGCATCTCTTCCCACTGGTATTTTCTAGAAAGTTTCATTCCAATGCTTATTGAATTAACTTTTGAGCGCTTACAAAAAGCTGCCGGACACATTTCTACATTTTTAATAGAGTTCTGCTCTCGTACAGCAGGCTCCATCCCAAGTTCTTCCCATATATACGGTATATCTTCTGCTTGTAAGTTAGTAATTAGGATGCGCTGTCCTGATGTAAGTTTTAGCACTCCTTTATATTTTTTAGTGACTTCACCTATTCTAATTAACTGCTCAGGTGTAATAAAACCTCCTGGAATATGTGGTGTTATGGCATAAGTACGTTTGCCATCTCTTATTTTCTGTAAATTCGCCATATTATCTTCCTCAAATCTATTTTTTATTTTTATTATAATCCATATTCTAGTATCAATAAAAGTCCTACAGTCTTAATATTAAAACTGTAGGACTTTTTAATTCGCCTAATCCACTATCTCATTATAATATAAGCCATATAAACAACATAACTTCCTACAAGAAGACCACCTTCAACGCGGTTAATCTTTTTATTAATTGCAAAGAAGTAAGTTGCGATGGTTACAATAATCATAATTAAAATATCAGTAAAAATTGGGCCTGCCATCTCAATTGGATTAATTACTGAAGATACACCTAGGATAAGAAATACATTAAAGATACATGAACCAATAACGTTACCTAATGCAATATCACTTTCACCTTTTCTAGCAGCCACAATAGAAGTTACAAGTTCTGGAAGTGATGTACCAATAGCAATAATTGTAAGACCAACAAGTGTTTCACTCATCCCCCACGCACGTGCAATGCTTGAAGCACTGTTTACTACCATATCTCCACCAATTACAATACCAACGATACCACCTATCGCAAATAAAATACTCTTGCCAAGTGGCATACCTTCTATTTCTTCTTCCTCACCATTGGCTCTAGCTTTTAATGCCACTTCAATTAAGTAGTACATAAAAATACCGAAGAATAATAAAAGCATAATCCCATCTGTACGAGATAACATATTAACATTACCACTACCAAGGGCTATGTCTTGAACCATAATAAAGAGTGCTACACCTGATAACAGTGTAAATGGAAACTCTTTAACAAGTACAGATTTTTTAACAGCTAAAGGATAAATCATAGCAGCTGTACCTACTACCATAAGTAAGTTGAAGATATTCGAACCTACTATGTTTCCTACAGCAATACCATTTT
>JAHLFD010000223.1:0-40097 GCA_018883975.1 Candidatus Niameybacter stercoravium | reverse complement strand
ATATTCTTCTCTAGTAATCTTACCTGTGTTATATAGCTTGTCTGCCAATTTAATAAAATCTTCCGTGATGGTTACAAGCTCTGCTAAACTTAAATCATCCTGTATTTTTTCCACAATGCTACCCCCTCATTGCCCTAAACCTTTCTAATCACATTGTACCATTTCCATTAAATGCCATCAAGTCATTTTTGAAACATTTTACATTTTTTGCAATTTAGCAAATCTAGCACTTAGTTTTTTTGTCATACCTTTGTCAAAATCAATTGTTACAAATACATCATCCTCTGTATGTTCTACAGCTGTAATCATACCTGTGCCAAACATCTTATGTTTGATTTTATCACCTTGTTCATAAGTGTCTTCAACTTTTGGGAGATTTTCGATTTTCTTACCTGCTATACCTGTATTAGGTTTATAGGCCTCTGTCTTATTACTTCCTACCTTTTGGCGATTAAACGGAGAAAGAGGATTAGTATAAGCTGTATTAAGTCGCATCGTACCATCTTTCTGAGTTTTAGTAGCGGGCGCTGGAATGCTCAGTCTACCAGCAAAGTAATCTGCTGCTGATCCTCTCGTCTGCCCACTTGTATTTAGTGTCATTCCGCTTGTAGATGTACCTTTTGATATTGGTTGCATAGTTGGTCTAGATGGCTGTTGCCTCTTCCTCTCAAGTGCTTCTAAGTTAGTTACTTCAATAGGAAGCTCTTTAATAAATCTAGAGCATACAGCACCTTGTGTACGCCCGAACACGGTTCTTTGCTGTGCATAAAGCATATATAGCTTTTCTCTTGCACGGGTAATCCCTACATAACAAAGACGTCTTTCTTCTTCTACTTTATCGTCCCCTTCTGTCATACTCATATAGCTAGGGAATAAGCCTTCTTCTACCCCTGGGATAAATACCACTGGGAACTCTAAGCCTTTGGCACTATGAAGTGTCATAAGAACAATAGAGTTACTATTAGCATCATAGTTATCAACATCTGCCACTAAAGCAATATCTTCAAGGAAAGCTGCTAACGATGGCTCTTCACTTGTTTCCATATAAGAAGCAGCTTTAGATACAAGCTCTTCAATATTGGCAATACGTTCTAAGTAGTCTTCACCCTCTGTCTGACGAAGGTACTCTCTATAACTTGTCTTCTCAATAATATTTTCAAGTAGTACTTTCACATCGCCTTCCCTTGCAATCTCTTTAAGTTCTTCAACAAGATTTACAAATCCAAGTACTTTTGTAGCAGGTCCATTTCCTAAGATACTCATTTCTTTAGACAATTTAGCTGCTTCATAGAAATCCATGCCTTGTACATTGGCATAACGTGTAATAGTTTCTAAGCTTGATGCACCAATACCACGTCTTGGTACATTAATAATACGTTTCATAGAAATATCATCTTTTGTATTGGCCACTGTTCTAAGGTATGCAAGCATGTCCTTAACTTCTTTACGTTCGTAGAAGCGTGTACCTCCAAGTAAACGATAAGGAATATCATGCTGCATCATTTTTTCCTCAAGTACACGAGACTGTGCATTGGTACGATAAAGGATAGCATAGTCCTTATAATCATAGTCGCCATTTTCAATACCATTTACAATGATTTCTGAAATAGCATCAGCTTCGCGGTATTCATTGTCCATTTGAAGAATACTAATACGTTCACCTTTTTCATTTTCTGTCCAAAGCTTTTTCACTTTACGACCTTGGTTATGGGCTACGACTTTATTAGCTGCTTCTAAGATATTTTGTGTAGAGCGGTAATTCTGCTCAAGTCTGATAACTGCTGCATTGTCAAAATCGCGCTCGAAGTCTAAGATGTTACTAATATCTGCACCACGCCATCCATAGATAGACTGATCATCATCCCCTACTACACAAAGGTTTTTATACTTTTTAGCAAGAAGCTGTACAAGCTGATACTGTACACCATTTGTATCCTGATACTCATCTACTAAAATATATCTGAATTTATCTTGATAAAATTCTAAAACATCTTTATGGTCTCTAAAAAGAATACATGTGTTAAGAAGTAAATCATCAAAGTCCATGGCATCATTTTCTTTTAATTTCTTTTGATAATGTGCATAGATTTTGGCAATCATTTTATTCTTATAATCATCCCCAGCAGAAGCTGCAAATTCTTCAGCTGTAATGGACTGGTTTTTCTGACTGCTGATTGTCCCTAGTACAGATGATACAGGATAATTCTTTTCATTAAGGTTAAGCATTTTCATAACTTCCTTAATAACAGCTTTCTGGTCTGCTGTATCATAAATCGTAAAGTATCTGCCATACCCTAACTTCTCACTATTACGTCGTAAAATACGTACACACATAGCATGGAATGTACTAATCCACATATCACGTACTGTATTTTCTCCAACTAAGTTTCCTACACGCTCACGCATCTCTGCAGCTGCTTTGTTCGTAAAGGTAATAGCTAAAATTGACCAAGGTGTTACCCTTTTATTTTCTATTAAGTGGGCAATACGGTGTGTTAGTACACGCGTCTTCCCAGAACCTGCCCCTGCTAAAACAAGAAGTGGACCTTCTGTATGCAGAACAGCTTCTTTTTGTCTATCATTCAATCCTGATGTAAAGTCCATTCACACTCTCTCCTTTTTCCTATGAGTATTCAAAAAATAAAACAGCTCCCTCAAGCTGTTTTATTTTTTAACTCTCTCTAAAATTAATTTATAACCATCCGAACCATAACTTAAACATCTATTCACACGACTAATAGTAGCTGTAGATGCACCTGTAATCTGCTGAATTTCTGTATATGTTCTTTTCTCTTCCAGCATTTTAGCTACTTCTAACCTTTGAGCCAGTGATTTGATTTCATTAATGGTACATATATCTTCAAAGAATGCATAACACTCTTCTATATTTTCAAGCTTTAAAATAGCTTCAAACAAACGATCTGTCATATCGTCTTTTAGTTTACTATTCATCTTGCAACTTCCCCCTCTCCTATATTCTTCACCATTTTATCCTATTCCATCTGCCATTTCAATTCTTTAGAGTAATAAAGTCAAGTAATCTTTCAGGATATAGGTTCAGAATAAGTTCTTTAGGAAAGTCTACTTCTTCAAAAAGTCTAATACTTTCTTCAAACTCACCTACAGCGTACGCAGTATGCGCATCTGTATTTGCTATAACAGGTACACCATGTATTTTACAATATTTAAGAAGTTCTACAAGGTTCTCTCTCACACCTGGTCTAAAACCTCCTGGTCTTAAAGAAGCATTATTCACCTCAAGTAAAGTACCTGTACGCTTAGAAGCTAATACAACAGCTTCATGGTCAAATGGATAACGGTTATCCCCTGGGTGCCCTAAAATCTTCACATAAGGATTTTCCATAGCACCAATCATAGCACGAGTTACTTCTTCTTTATCACCAAAGCGAATGCATGGTGGATGAAGACTTGCAATAGCAAAATCTAAAACATTGATATAGTCTTCGTTAATGTCTACTTTACCATCAAAATCAACAATATTAGCCTCTATACCGCGCACTACTGTTACACCATATAATACTCTTGGAATAGCACGCATATTATGGAAGTGGAAGTCATGAGGACCACCTGGCATGCCACTACTATGATCTGTCATAGCAATAACTTTTAATCCTTTTTCAGCTGCAAATCTTGCAATTTCATCTATTGTACTATAAGCATGTCCACTTGCTACTGTATGAATATGCATATCTGTTAAAAATTTCATGTTCTATCACCTGCTTTTCTTATCTCTTTTTATCTTACACCCTAAGACTCATTTTGACAAAATGAATTTTAACTTTTTAGTTATAAAAGCTTTTCAATCCTCTCAAACTACCTTTATAATATAATTATATGAAAAATTTTAAAATATTTAGTTTATTTTTAGAAAGGAGATGTCCATGCCCAAATTAAAATTAGATATTCAGCGTACTCTTTTTATTATTGTAGGAACTTTCTTAATAGCTTTATCTACAAATGCTATTCTTATTCCTAATCATCTTTTAAGTGGGGGTATTAATGGCATAGCTACTTTCTTACACCTAATCCTAGACTGGAATGTAGGCCTAATGGTCATTGTTCTTAATATTCCTTTATTCATCATTTCTATATTTTTCCTAAAAAAGCACTTCATCGCATTTAGTCTCTTCGGCATGCTTATGCTTTCTTTCTGGCTTGAGGTGACTACTTCTATTACTATTTCTACAGAAAGCCCTCTTACTGTTATTGTGCTAGGTGGACTTTTAAACGGACTTGGAAGTGGTATTATTTTTAGAGGCGATGGCTCTACAGGTGGTTCTGATATTATCGCTAAAATCGTCAATAAACACTTCTCCATTAGTATGGCTAATGTCAACATGATGGTTAATACTGTCATTATCGTTCTTTCTATTTGCTTTTTTAGTATCGACCTTGCTACTTTAACTCTTGCTACTATGTTTGTTGCCAGCCGTGTCACACATTTTGTCGTAGATGGCGTCAACTATAAACGTACACTTTTTATTATTACAGACGAAACACATTATGAGCCTATGGCTAATAATATTATGTCTGAATTGCTTCGAGGGGTTACAATTATTCCTGCACAAGGTGCCTATACCCAAGCTAACCGCTATATTCTCTATACCACTGTTAGTATTAGAGAACTTGCTAAAATCAAATCTATTGTTGCACATCATGATCTAGCAGCTTTTGTAACTGTAACGCCAACTGCACAAGTTTTTGGAAATGGACGAGGTTTTATGCATAATATTAGTGAGTAGCTTCCTTATAAATGTCATTTTATTTTACAAAAAAGATGTGAAAATGCTCATAAGTGCATCGTCACATCTTTTTATTTTTAAATTCTTAGCGCACAACCGGTGGGAATCCCACTTTTTTCTGTACCTTGCGAAGTGTTTTTGTTGCAAGATAGTTAGCTGTTTCAGCATTTTTCTTAATAATACTATCAATATATGTTTTATCGCTACTTAATTCTTTAAAGCGTACTTGAAGCGGACGAAGCTCTTCTACTACAGCTTCTCCTACTCGCATTTTAAAATCACCATAGCCTTTACCTTCAAACTCAGCTTGAATTTGCTCCATAGTCTGACCTGTAATAGCTCCATAAATGCTCATTAAGTTGCTAATACCTGGCTTAGCTTCTTGGTCGAAACGTACACAAGCATCTGAATCTGTTACTGCACGTTTGAATTTACGCATAATTGCATCTGGATCATCCATAAGATAAATACTTGCATTAGCATCTTCATCTGATTTAGACATTTTACTTGTTGGCTCTTGAAGGCTCATAACTCTAGCACCTACTTTGCCAATATAAGGCTCTGGCACTTTGAATGTATCTCCATATAAGCCATTAAAACGCGTAGCAATATCACGGGCAAGTTCTAAATGTTGTTTTTGGTCTGCACCAACCGGTACAAGGTCTGTTTGGAAGAGGAGAATATCTGCTGCCATAAGGGTTGGATAAGTAAATAATCCTGCATTGATATTTTCTCCATGCTTGCTTGATTTTTCTTTAAACTGAGTCATACGACTTAATTCACCCATATAAGTATAACAATTTAGAATCCAAGCAAGTTCAGCATGTGCAGATACATGTGATTGATAGTAAATCACGTTTTTTTCTGGATCAAGACCGGCTGCTATATATTGCATAAGAAGGTTTCTTGCATTTTTTCTAAGTGTAGCTGGATCTTGTCTTACTGTAATAGCATGCATATCTACGATACAATATAAACAATTATATTCATCTTGTAAATTAGTCCAGTTTTTGAGTGCACCTAAATAATTTCCAAGTGTGATAACCCCTGAAGGCTGCATCCCACTAAAGATGACTTTTTTTTCATTTTCCATGATTGCACCTCTTTTTTCAATCGTTTTAGTGAATTAGGTTTATCATATCATATTTTCATAGAAAGCAAAACGTCTTTCAGTGTATAATAAGATTAAACGTTTAAGAAAGGAATTTGATTATGAAAAAAATTGCAAGTTTTACAGTTAATCATTTAGACCTGTTAGCAGGTATTTATGTATCTAGAGTAGATTATGTAGGTGAACATGCTGTGACAACTTATGATCTTCGCATGAAAATGCCTAATAAAGAACCTGTACTTCAAAATGCTGAAATGCATACCATTGAGCATTTAGGTGCTACTTTCCTTCGTAACCATTCAAAATGGGAAAGTGACGTTGTATACTTTGGACCAATGGGCTGTCGTACAGGCTTTTACCTCATTTTAAAAGGTGATCGTTCTTCAGCAGATATTGCAACTCTTATTACTGAACTCTTTGAGTTTGTTGCCACTTTTGAAGGTGAAGTACCTGGTGCATCAGCACGTGACTGCGGTAATTATCTAGATATGAACTTACCTATGGCACGCTTTGAAGCTAAGAAATATTTAGAGGTTCTTCACAATCTTACACCAGCTCACTTAACTTATCCAGAATAAACTAAAAGCTACTAGGCCTACCTAGTAGCTTCTTTACATTGACCATAAATATCAATTTTATCAAATTCTCCCCCATAATATCGAACTTGATATCTGCATGAATTCTATATCTAAGTTTATTTCTTTTTCTAAGCTATTTGAAGCTTCTATTCTATTAAAATTTTGTTTTTCATTTGCAAAAACAATCCCTTTTATACTTAGATATTTCTTCTTATCTATTATCCATACTTTTTTCAATATTTAGTATTAATCATAAATTTTATACGCGTATTTAGTTGTAATTCTATATTATTTGTCTTAAAATGTCATTGAGGTGAACTAAATGCAATCCATGCACAAAGTATTTAAAAAGTATCTTTTGTCCTTTTTTATTATTTTTATGATTCCTATAACCTTTATTGTTGCAACCCTATTTAGTATAGGCTATGACATCTTTGCTACGGAACTTCGTGAAAAAGATACAACGACCGTTAATCTGTCTATTGCCAGTTTAAATAATGAATTAAAAGATTGTATGTTTATTGCTAACAATCTTATTGAAAAAGATGGTTTTGCACCATTTGACCTATCTGACTCACCCTCAGAAGGCATTCGTCTAATTAAGACACTCTTTAACTACCTTGCCCCTAATCCTTTTATTCATGATGCTATTGTCTATTTCAAAGACAACAACTATGCTTACTCCAGTACAACAAGTATGCAGTTAGATACCTTTTATTTGCAATATACTGTACCTAATTATGATGATACTTCTTTTAAAAATTTAGTTATGAGTATTTCCGAGCCTACTTTTATAGATCGACTTGCTCATGAGGGAACTCATTATTTGGCTTTGATCATCCCCCTTACTTCTTACTACGAACAAGTTGGCTGTATCACCTTTTTATTCGAACCTTCAGCATTTTATAATGCACTCTTTACAAATGTAGATTCTACTAGATCCTATTACTTCCTTGACAGTCTCCATCTTAATCAGTCACTTGCCTCATTAGATTTAGACTACCTCTCCTCCTCTGATCGAGAGGAACTAATGTGCAATTTAACACAAGTATCTTCTAATCAGAAAACCTTCATATCAGATGTTAACAATTACTCCGTATATGCATGCAAGCCCTCCGCTTACATACCTAACCTTATCCTTTTAAGTACCATTTCTCAAGAAGAGGTCTTTAAATCGTTACATATTCTGTTACACACTATGTTCGGTAGTATACTGGTTGCTTTTATATTTAGTTTAATTTGCAGTTATTATATGGCTAAGCATAATTATGCACCTATAGAGGAGATGTGCTACTCTCTTATCACTCTCAAAAAAGGTTATAGGGACTTAGAAGATGAAATGAACAAAAACATTCCTATACGCCAGTACTTCCTACTTAATCAGCTTGTTAACGGTAATATTACCAACATTCCAGATTTCACGCAAAGTTGTATAGAACTTGGCATAGATTTAACTGCTCCTTATCATGGTATTATGCTTCTTAAAACATCATCTACTTCTTTCACCTTAGATCAAACAGTACTCGCAACTATTGAAGGCCTTCAGCAGACCAAAATTTTATATCAATATATTATTCAACATATTCATTCTCATATTGATATTTATTTGGTTGGTACCAGTAGTGATTTATGTCACACGTCACTCTCCTTGCCAGATGCCCAACTTTACTTTGGCAGCTTCTCTCAAAGACTCTCTCATATTCCAAAGTCATATATTGATGCACGTACATTAAGTGAATTCGAAAAGAATCCTACTGAGGCAACATCTTCTGTAGAAGTACTTTTTCAGGACCATAAAGCTTCCCTAAGACAACTTAGTACTTATTTACAAGTAAAAGACTTTAAATCCATCTCTCCACTAATCTTTGAAATGCTAGAGTCACTAGAAGTCAATACACTCCCCTTCCCACTTAAAAAGGTGATTTGCATTAAAATGATTATGATTTTTAACAATTATATCGATAAGCAGGATAGCCGTATTCCTTATGAAAAATTAGATCTTACTTCTCTTTTCAAGGTAGAATCCTTTGAAGCCTTAAAAGAAATTATTTTAGAAGTGTCTTCTGAAATGTTAGAGCTTATTATACATTACCATGCTGCACTCATTATAGAGCCTTCTATTACACTTATTAAAGGCCTTATAAAAAACCATTATGACGAAGAAAATTTAAGTGCTGAACATCTAGCCCTGCACTTTAATATTTCACCTGTATACCTAGAAGAATACTTCTATAAGCAGACTAAGATGAGCATCAATGATTATATTACTAAGGTACGATTACACAAAGCTGAAAAGCTTCTAAGAACCACACCTTATTCCCTAAAAATCATTGCAGCTCAAGTAGGCTTTTCACATGTTTCTAGCTTTATTTCTTACTTTAAAGAACATTATAACTGTACTCCTGGCCAATATCGCAATCAGTTCCATTAAAGTAAAAAGGTAGAGTCCTTCTGATTCTTCAGAAAGGCTCTACCTTTTTATATAGGCATCTTTTACTTTTATATAAGTAGCTCTTCTAAAATAGCTATACCTTCATCAACTTGCTTGGCTGTCATGATAAGTGGTGGTAATAGCCTTATCACTTTCTCACCTGCTCCAATAGCAAGAAGACCTTTAGCCATACATTTTTCTAGTAAAGGTTTGACAGGTTCATTTATTTCAATACCAATCATAAGCCCCATTCCCCTTACCTCTACTATTTTCTCACTTTTTGCTTGCATTTTTAAAAGCTTATCTTTCAAATACTTACTTACGCTCTGTACATGTTCCATAAGGCCATTTTCACATAATTCCTTAAGCACTACGCTAGCCGCTGTTGTAGCTAATAAATTCCCACCAAAAGTAGTACCATGATTACCTGGTGTAAAAACATTGGCTTTCTCTGTGCATAAAATAGCACCAATAGGTAATCCTGCCCCTAAGCCCTTTGCAGTCGTTACAATATCAGGATGCAGTCCAAATTGCGAGTAGGCAAATAAACTTCCTGTTCTCCCAATCCCTGTCTGAACTTCATCTATAATAAGCAGTGCATCATACTGTGCGCATAATTTTTCTACTGCTTTAAGGTAAACCTCATCTGCTAGAATGATACCACCTTCACCTTGAATGACTTCTAATATAACTGCACAGGTATTTTCATTGATGCAGGCTTTTATATCTTCTATATCATTGAACTGGGCATAGTAGAAGTCTGGCATTAAAGGCTTAAAATCCTTTTGGTACTGCTCTTTTGGTGTAGCACTTAAAGCTCCCAAAGTACGCCCATGAAATCCCCCTTTTAAACTAATAATCTGTGTCTTTGAAGGAGATTTTTGCTTACCATATTTTCTAGCAAGTTTAATAGCACCTTCATTAGCTTCTGTTCCACTGTTGCAGAAGAAAACTTTATCTAACGCACTATAAGTGACAAGTAACTGAGCTGCTTCTATCTGCGGCTTAGTATAATAATAATTTGATGTATGAATAAGTTTATCCACCTGATTTTTAAGTGCTTCTGTCAGTACAGGGTGATGGTACCCTAAACTGTTTACAGCAATCCCACTGCCCATATCCAGATACTTATGACCTTCTTCATCATAGACATAACATCCTTCTCCTTTTTCTAGCACCAAGTTAAAGCGTCCATATGTAGGCATCATATATTGTTTTTCTAACTGGCTAAACATCTTTCTCCTCCTCACCTTTATAAAGCATAGTTCCTATTCCTTTATGAGTATAAATTTCAAGAATCAGTGCATGCTGTACTCTACCATCTAGAATATGAACCATTTCAACCCCTTTATCTATAGCTTCTAAACAACAAGCCACTTTCGGAATCATACCACCTTTTATAGTACCATCTTCTAGATACTCTACTGCTTCACGCTTACTTAAATAAGAAATAAGTGAAGAAGGGTCCTCCTTATCTTTTAACACACCTTCTACGTCTGTTAAGAAAACTAACTTCTGCGCATTTAATGCCCCAGCAACGGCTACTGCTACATAATCTGCATTAATATTATACGTATGCCCTTCTTTATCTGTACCGATAGGTGCAATAACAGGTATAAAGTCACCTTCTATTAAAGTGTTAATGAGCTTAGTATGCACCTTTGTAATCTCGCCTACAAATCCTAAATCTATCCCCTCTTTTTCTAGCTTCTTAGCTTCTATCATCTGTCCATCTTTTCCAGTAAGTCCTACAGCACTTCCTCCTTGCTCATGAATCATAGAAACAATTTTCTTATTCACCTTGCCCGCAAGTACCATCTCTACTACTTCTACCGTCTCCTTAGTAGTTACCCTAAGTCCATCTATAAAGCTAGACTCTATAGCCATCTTATTTAACATCTGGTTAATTTCAGGCCCCCCACCATGAACAATAACAGGTCTTAATCCTACTGATTTAAGCAAGACCATATCCTGAATAATGGTCTCATTGATCTTAGGATCAAGCATGGCACTCCCACCATACTTAATAACTACCACCTGATCTTTGAATGCCTGTATATAAGGGAGTGCTTCACTTAACACCTTCGCCTTTTCGATAATTTGATAATTCATTTACCCTCCCCCTAACTTCTATATTCTCCATTTATTTTTACATAATCATAGCTTAGGTCACATCCCCATGCGGTTACTGTTTCACTACCTTCGCTCATCTTTACAACAATTTTAATTTCAGCTTCCTCTAGAATATGCTTAGCCTTTATCTCATTAAATTTAAGTGGCGTACCTTGCTTAAACAGGTGAATAGAACCTGCTGCACTTTCTAAAGCAAGACTAACACCCTCCACATTAAAATCTACGCCTGCATACCCCATAGCGGCTAATATTCTCCCCCAGTTAGCATCTTCTCCAAAGAAAGCCGTTTTCACTAAGCTAGAGGTTAAAATACTTTTAGCAAGTGCTTTACCTGATGCAAAGTCTAAGGCATTTTGTATTTCTACTTCTAATAGCTTCGTTGCACCCTCTCCGTCTTTTACAATGGAAACAGCTACATATTTAAGTGCCTCGAAAAGCATAGCCTTAAAGGCTTCATAATCTTCATTTTCCTCTATGATACAAGAGTTCCCCCCTATCCCATTAGCTAATACGATAACACTATCATTGGTACTTGTATCTCCGTCTACTGTAATCATATTGAAGGAAGTCTCTACACACTCACTGAGTGCTTTCTGAAGCATGGTCTGTGAAATATTAATATCTGTTGCAATAAAGGCAAGCATAGTAGCCATATTAGGATGAATCATACCTGACCCTTTTCCTATAGCCCCTAGTCTAATCTGGCACCCTCCAATAGTTTCTTCTAAGGCAATCTCCTTTGTAAATGTATCTGTTGTTAAAATCGCTTCTGCTGCACTCTTTGCTGCTAAAGGCGTATGCTCTAACTTACTTGCTACCATATCTATTCCATCTAATATACAATCCATAGGAAGAGGCAACCCTATCACACCTGTAGAGCACACAAGTACTTCTTCTTTCTTAATACCTAACTGCTCTGCCGTACACTGGGCCATCTGCTCTGTATCCTGGTATCCTTTTATACCTGTTACAGCATTAGCGTTACCGCTATTGATTACAACAGCATGAACTTTTTCCCCTGCCTTTAATACTTTTTGGTCCCATATAACAGGTGCAGCTTTTACCTTGTTTTGAGTAAAAGCCCCTGCATACATACAAGGTGCTTTACTATATAACATAGCCATATCTTTTTTTTGTTTTTTTATTCCTATATGCTCTCCTGCAGCTACAAAACCTTTTGCTGCTAAGATCCCTTGATTAATCAGTTTCATTTTATTCCCCCTTATTTTTATTAAGCTGGAAAAATAGGTGCATCCTCTAACCCTAAGTCTTCCTGCCATCCCATCATCAAATTCATATTCTGTACAGCCTGACCTGCTGCACCTTTTATCATATTGTCTAATGCACTCACGATAATGACTCTTCCTGTACGTTCATCTACTTTAAAACTTATATCACAGAAATTAGATCCTTTTACCCATCTTGTCTCTGCTACAGCTGTATCACCTAGCAACCTTATAAATTTTTCATCCTTATAATATTTTTTATAAATATGCATAATGTGTTCATTTGTTACACCTGCTTTAAGTTTTCCATAAATAGTTGCTAAAATTCCTCTATTCATCGGAACCAGATGTGGTGTAAAGGTAAGTGTCACATTTTCTCCTCCAAAGTATAGAAGCTTTTCTTCTATTTCAGGTGTATGTCTATGAGTCGTGAGCCCATAAGCTTTGATACTCTCATTACATTCCGTATAATGACTTCCTATACTTAGTCCTCTACCTGCGCCAGTTACACCTGACTTAGCATCAATGATAATACTCTCTAAATCTATTACCTTTTCTTTAATTACCGGAATAAGACTTAGAAGACTACATGTCACATAACACCCTGGATTGGCAATAAGCTGTGCTGACTTAATCTTTTCTCTATTCCATTCACTTAATCCATAGATAGCTTCTTCTAGAAGCTCCTCACCAAAATGTTCTACCTGATACCAGTTATCATAAGCCTCCTTGCTAATACGAAAATCTGCACCCATATCAATAACCTTTGTTTTCTGCAGTAACGTTGGCGTTACAATCTTACTCGCAAAGCCATGTGGCAAAGCAATGAAAAGCATATCTGCATCTATTTTATTTAAATCATCTTCTATACATACTTCCTCTACTAATCCCTTAAAGTGCGGATAAACTTTGCTATATGATTCACTTTGATAACTATGTGAAGAAAGATGTGTAAGTTGTACTTTAGGATGTCTGTAAAGTAGCCGTACTAGCTCTGCCCCTACATATCCTGTTGCCCCTAATATTGCTACTTTCATCATTTTCATCCCCCTTAAATTATTTATTAACTTTTTAGAAAATTTATTTTATTAATTATTATACTTATATATAATTAATTATGCAACTTATTTTTAATATTTTTTTATTTTTTTGTATTTATATTCACATAACTCATAAAAAAACTGACCTTATTTTCTGTAAAACATAAAACTAAAGGTCAGTTTATTTATTATTTATTATTCATTTTCCACTATATCCACAGAGGCATAGTAACTATATAACTCGTCTAATTCCTCTAGAGTAAAATGCTCCTGTACCAGTTGTTGTAGCTTGACACTATCTTCTTTGCTTACACCATCACTGATCATATTCCATATTTCGTTTATATTGATATTTTGCACTTTTGACAGAATCATGTTCAGCAGTTTAACTTGTTCCGAAAAAGATAAACTGCTAAACATCTCACTTATTACTGCTGCATAATCAATCTGCCCATTCTTTAAAGTATGTCCAATTTGGTCTAAAACATCTTCATCTAGCTGTAAAACATAGGAATCATACACAGTTACTTCTTCAAATTCTAAAGACTCTTCCCCTATTTCAGATGAAGGTTCTATACGACTTTCATCACTGGTATCAGCTGATACATCAGGTGCTATATCATCTTGTACTACTTCCACGGAATCTTCTAGTGGCTTTTCTTCTATCTTCTCTTCAGGTACTATAACAGAAGCTTCTACACTCTCATCTGTTATATCGGCTACCTCATTAGAAGAGCGCTTGGTCTCTTCTAGCCCTTCTCCCATACTACTTGCCTCTTGCTCTAAACTAAGAGGGGGATTCATCACTATATCATCTTGTTCATATACACTTGGCTTTTCAGTTAGGAAGTATAAACCAAATGCTACGCATAAAAGTATAAATCCTGAACCAGCTAAAAGCCCTAATAAATGTAATAAGCAGCTATTAGTATGCTTCTTTCTCCTCATCATGCAAAGTCAAACTCCTCTCACTCATCTATCCTTTACATTTTTTAGAGTAATTGCCCTAATAGCTGCTTATTATTCATCTATTTAAAACTTATTCTCTACTCTAGAAAATAAGTTCTTTTAATACACGTCCATCTGCACCTGGCATTTCAAAGCCTAAAAGTGCTGCACATGTTGGTGCAATATCTACATTGCTTGCTTTTTCAATCATACGACCTTTTGGAATACCAGGTCCACTCATTACAAGCGCTGGTTGAGAACCTCTTGTTGGAATATGTCCATGTGTTCCTACGCTTGTACGGTAATCTTCATTAGCAACCTTTTTCTCAAATGGATCGCTTAGGCGGAAGTTATAACCGACACCTTCTTTTGCTTCTAATACATATACAAATTGACCATCTAAATTAAATTCATTTTTTACTTCATCCATTGCGAAGATACGATCGATTCTAAAGCGTTCTTTATTTGCTTCTAAGTACTCACCTACTTCTTTGATAAGAGCAGGATCATTATCTTTTACATAAACTTGTGCTGAAGCTGCTGCTGAGTGTGCATAAACTTTCCAGTCTGCTACATTGAAGTCTTCATCTACTGTAATCCAGCCCTTTTTAATGAAATCTTGATTAATGTTGATGCTTTCATCGATGTTGACTTGACCGTGGTCTGAACAAATTACAAAGATTGTTTCATCATAAAGCCCTTTTTCTTTAAGTGCATCAAAAGTATAGCCGAGCATTTCATCAATAAATTTAATAGCATCTTTGATTTTTTCACTGTATACACCATATACGTGTCTGTAATGATCAATAAGTGTCATATGCATAAAGATGACATCTGGCGTAGATTCTTCAATAAGGAATTTACTTGCAAGACCAGAGAATTTATCTGAATCATAATATTTATCTTCTTTCCATGCGTCACTGCAAAGGTCATACATTCTTTCCATAAGGCCTGGTGTAGAGTTGGCAATCATAGAAGCTTTTTTATCATCTGCAACCTGGTGAATACCTGCACGTTGAAGGTTCCAAGTTACATCAGCCCCTACCATTGTTGGCCAGCTGTTGATAAGTACTTTAAGACCATGTTTTTCACATTCTTCTGGTAAGATATCTGTATGAATATCTGTACGATTTTCAAACCAATCGCCAAATTTTACAAATGGGTTGAAAATCTCATTATTTACAACACCATGTTTATCTGGATAAGTTCCAGAAATCATAGAAGCATGTGCTGTATAAGTTAATGAAGGATATACTGTTTGAGAATTTTTTACAATAGATCCGTTATTTACGATAGGCCCTAAATTAGGGAGTGTTTTCATATACTCTAAGTCTTCAGAAATCATCGCATCAAGTGAAATAACTAGCATTCTTTTTTTCATAGTGTTTCTCCTTAGTTTATATTTAATAGTTAATAAAACTATCAAACATTTAACTATATCATATTTACTTATAACAACTCAAGTCTATTTATAGTTTTATCTTTTCGTAATTTTAATGTATAATAAAGATAGACATTTAAAAGGTCTAAGTATCTCTATATATTATGGCAAAGATACACATACTTTATTTATATTTTATTTGCATCAAGGAGACAATCTGATGAACCAAATGTATAAAAACTTAAAAGCAGAAAACAATGCTATTATTTTAGATGTTAGAGAAGATTACGAATACAAAGAAGGACACATTAAAGGCTGCCTTCATATTCCACTTCACATGCTTGAAGACCGTGCATGTGAAGAATTAGAAAACTTACATCAACCTATTTATGTTTACTGTAGAGCAGGTGTAAGAAGCAAAGTAGGCTGCCATATTTTAGAAAGTCAAGGTTATGATAAAGTTTATAATTTAGGTGCTATTTCTGATTGGCCAGAAGAACTTGAAAAATAGAAAAAGTTTGCTATGCTAATATTAAAGCTGATGACTTGTGCGCCTAGCAGAGTCACCAGCTTTTTTGCGCTTAGGCTCTTGAAAATAAAGGAGGATAAAATGTTACTTACAAGTTTAGCACTTATTTTCTTAGTAGGCTTACTACTAAGTAGTATCATGAAAAAATTAAAACTACCTGATTTACTTGGTATGCTCATAACAGGTATGCTACTAGGTCCCTATGTACTTAATCTATTAGATCCTAATATTCTTTTAATCGGTCCTGACCTTAGAACGATGGCACTTGTGATCATTCTACTTCGTGCAGGACTTTCACTAGACCTTGAAGCCCTCAAAAAAGTAGGGCGTCCTGCACTTTTAATGTGTTTTATTCCTGCTACTCTGGAATTAATAGGCATCTTACTATTTGCTCCTCTAATCTTTCATATTTCGTTTCTCGAGGCTGCTCTATTAGGAACTGTACTTGCTGCTGTATCTCCTGCGGTTATTGTTCCTCGTATGGTAAAGCTCATTGAAGAAGGCTATGGAACAGATAAAAGTATTCCGCAGCTCATTATGGCAAGTGCCTCCGTTGATGATATTTTTGTTATTGTACTCTTTACTTCTTTTACAGCCTTAGCAGATGGAGGTCATTTTAATGGCTTAAGCTTTTTAAGCATTCCTATTTCCATTCTAACAGGCATTATAATGGGCATTATTCTTGGTATAGGGCTTACAGCTTACTTTAAACGTATTCATTTACGTGATTCTATAAAAGTCATTATTTTATTAAGCATCGCTTTTCTTTTGGTAGGTCTTGAAGACCACCTAGAAGCACTCATACCTTTTTCAGGTTTGATTGCTATTATGTCTCTAGGTGCTTTACTTTACCGCGAATACGGTCCATTAGCCCAAAGGCTCTCTTTGAAATTTTCTAAACTCTGGATTGCCGCTCAGCTTTTACTCTTCGTCTTAGTCGGTGCTACTGTCGATTTAAGTTATGCACTTAAAGCTATCTTACCGTCCCTTATACTTATTGTAATTGCTCTTATATTTAGGGCTTCTGGCGTGTGGATTTCCTTATTAGGCACATCCCTTAATCATAAAGAACGTCTTTTTTGCATACTTGCCTATATGCCTAAAGCAACAGTACAAGCTGCTATTGGAGGCATCCCACTTAGTATGGGCCTTGCCTGTGGACCTATTGTACTTACTGTCTCTGTTGTTGCTATTTTAGTAACAGCTCCCCTTGGTGCCTTTGGTATTGATTCTGCTTATGATAAATTACTCTCTTCCAATAGTAAGGAGGCAAAACAATTTCATTAGTTTTGCCTCCTTATTTTAGTAGTCTTTCTGAATCAGTATAGAAATCTTAAGGATATAATCTTCTTTTTCTTTTTTCATATAAGACATAGGTTTTATCATAATAACCTTTTAGGTAGCCTACCACGTACATCCCACCCGGCTTAAAAAGGCCAATGTCATCATAGTGAAAAAGTGTCTTTTTATGTACACCACAAAGCCTTGCAAATTTCCCTAAGCTAAAATATTTTACTTGATTTGAACTCATTTTTAATTTTCCTTATTGACTGTCCTGTAACCGGATACTTTATTATAAACTAGGTTAATTTATTCAATCAAGGAGGTACATATTATGAGCCAAGCATTAAGTAAAAAAATTACATTTCTTTCACTTATTCGCTATACATTACCAACTATTATTATGATGATCTTCTTTGCTCTCTATACTATTGTAGATGGCATGTTTATCTCTCAATTTATAGGTGCCAATGCCCTTTCTTCTACCAATATTGTATATCCTGTCATCAATATCTTGATTGGTATCGGCGTTATGTTTGCTACAGGTGGGAGTGCCCTTGTAGCAAAATCTATGGGAGAAGATAAACTAACTGAAGCACGTGAGCATTTCAGCCTTATTACTTTAAGTGCTGTTCTTATAGGCGTTATACTTTCTATTAGTTGCCTGCTCCTTATTAAACCACTTATCTACAGTTTAGGAGCTACAGATATACTCTATAAGGATTGCTATGCCTACTTAACAGTTATGCTCATCTGCTCACCCTTTATTATTCTTAAAATGTATTTTGATTATTTTCTTGTAACAGCTGGAGCTGCTCATCTAGGCTTAATAAGTTCAATCCTGGGTGGCCTTATTAATGTGGTACTCGATTATATTTTCATTGTTCCTTTACAAATGGGTGTTGCCGGTGCTGCGCTTGCTACGTGTTTAGGCTATGTATTACCGACTCTAATCGGACTTCTTTACTTCTGTAAGCGTAGTCATACATTGCACTTTGTAAAACCTAAATTTCACTTTAATGTTATCATTAAAAGCTGTAGTAATGGTGCTTCAGAAATGGTGACGCAATTAGCTGCTTCTGTTACAACTATACTCTATAACTTTGCTATGATTAGACTTTTAGGAGAAGAAGGCATTGCTGCTATTACGATTATTTTATATGTTCAGTTCCTACTTTCTTCAGCTTACCTAGGCTTTACCTCAGGTGTATCACCTCGTATTAGTTATAACTATGGCAGTCGTGATAGTGAGCAACTTAGAAATCTGGTACGCTATAGCTTTATCTTTATTAGCTTGTTTGCAGTAAGTTCCTTCATTATTACCTCATTAGGCTCAGATATGCTTATTAGTCTATTTGCTAAGAAAGATTCTAGCTTATTTGAAATTGCCTTAAATGGATTTAAAATTTTCTCTATAGGCTTTCTTATTTCAGGTTTTAACATTTTTGCATCAGGTATGTTTACTGCCTTTTCAAACGGTAAAATCTCTGCCCTACTTTCATTGCTTAGAACTTTTGTCTTCTTTGTTATTGGGTTACTGATTTTACCAAGATTTTTAGGTGTAAATGGCGTATGGCTTATTGTGCCTTTTGCTGAGTTGTCAACTCTAGTAATCTCTATTATTTGTATTTACAAATATCGCCATACTTATATGTATGCACGTCTATAACAAAAAGCTGCCAATAAGGCAGCTTTTACTGATTTAGGTTTTGACTAAAATTACATAAAAAGCAAGAAAATTTAGCAATATATTTACACTTACCTGCCCTAAATAGCCTTTCAAATAGCCTTTCAAATACCCTTACTCTATTTCTTCTATAAGCTCTAATATAATCCCATCAGGATCTTTAAAATAAACAGCCTTACTCTTCCCAAATCCTTGCGCTGTTAAATCAAAATATTGAGGGGTAGAAAGAAACTCTACCCCCTTCTCCTTTAATTTTTCATACACTAAGTTAATGTAATCTACATAGAAGCAAAGTTCACTCATGCTAATTTGATCTAGCCTATTTCTAATCGTCTTCACAGAAGGTGTTATAAATTCCAACAGTTCTACAGGCGGTGTATGCAAAAGCTCACTTCCATTTAAATATGCTACTTTGACTTTACATCCCTTTATTCCAAAAAGTGTATCTGTAGCCTCTCCTTCCATAACCATCTGCCCTTTATAAGATAGCCCTAATACATTTTGATAAAAATCTATAGATCTTTCTAAGTTAGATACAGTAAGCCCTACATGTGCAATATGTTTAAGCATATTAGCCTTCCTCCTTATGAGAAGTCACCCCGCATAACCTTCTTAGGCATTCAATAAACTCTAAGCTCTGAGCTAAGTAATCCTCATACTCATCTGGCTCAAGCATAACATAATCTTCGCTTTCATAACGTCTATCATAGTAGCTGTCCGTTAAGAAACGGGCAATTCTTTTATATTCTGTAAGCTCAGGGAACTTTTCCTCAAGCTGTGAAATCATAGCCGAAAGGCTATGACTTCTTATAATCTCATTTAAATATTCTCTTATAAGGTGCTTTAAATACTTTTCTGCACATTGCTGACAATTGATAATTGTAGGGTCTTCCATCCCTTCTATATCTTTAATATGCTGTACAAGAGCATAGTCTGTTCCTGCAAAATCAAGCATAGACCTATTCACAGCCTACCGCCTCCTTCAAAGGCATCATATATTTAGCAATCTCACTCTCAAGCGAAAGCCTTGAAGCCAACTCATAAAAACGTGCTTTGCCATATACCTTAACATCTACCTCATAAGCATATTTAATATATTCTTCGTATTCCTCACATATATCCATACGCAAGTGCTTTGCCTTCTTAGGTTCTACAACTTCATCTATTAAAAATAATAAATCAATATCACTTGTATCTTTTATTTGTTTGCGTGCATAACCACCAAACAGATAAATCTCATAAATATTAAACTGCTTCTGGTTAAAATAGTTATACACTTCTTTTAACCGTTCTTGATAAATTTCTGGAATATCTAACATTCTCTTTCATCTCTTTTCTTATTAAAAATGCTCACCATTTTCATAGTATGCCGTTTCCTTAAGAGGTACAAAATAAACCTCTAAACATTCTGCCTCATCCCCAAAGTGTTTAGTTATACATTTTGCTACTTCATCTTGTACTTCTTGTCCCCTATCAAACCATGCCACTTCTATAAGTGTAGGCGCTGCTACTTCTTTTCCTTCATAAATAAATGTGCTATGCATACACTCTATAGTGAAATAATCTTTAGGACATTCAATAATATGATGTAAATCTTCTACAAGACTACTACTTACTTGTTTTATTTTATTCATTTGAATTCCTCTTATACGAATCATTGGCATTTTGGTATGCTCCTTTACTCTTTTATTTATTACTATTTTACCTAGGGAGGTTGTATATGTCACCTTTTTATATCCTTATTTTATACTTTGCTATCTATAGCATACTAGGATGGGGCTGCGAAGTGATTTATTGCTCTTTACCGGCTAAACATTTTATTAACCGTGGTTTTCTTAATGGACCTTACTGCCCTGTATATGGCATTGGTGCACTTATTGTCCTCTATCTACTAGAACCTTACAAGGCTTCTCCATTTCTTGTGCTTTTATTAGGTATTTTCCTTACAAGTTTACTCGAATATATAACAAGCTATGCCTTAGAGAAGGCCTTTCATGCACATTGGTGGGATTATTCTAAGCATAAATGTAATATTCATGGCCGTGTCTGCTTATTTAACTCTACTTTATTCGGTATACTTTCTCTTCTTATTATCTACTTAGCCCACCCAGCAGTTATGAAACTTATTCTACATATTCCAGAGAATGTATTACCTCTTATAGTGATGGGCTTTGAATGTCTTTTCTGCATTGATCTAGTGGTAACACTTTATACCGTAAACTCGCTAAAAGCACGAATCTATTCTATCTCAGAAATCAGCCAGCTCCTTAAAACCAAACACGATATTACCTTAAAACCTAAAGCTCTTCGCACCGAGCTCACCCTATACTTAGAGCAAGAACTTATCAAAAAATTATCTAAGAAAAATATTCTTCATAAACGTCTTTTAAATGCCTTCCCTCATATGCAATTTATCCATTTAGAAGAATATATGGATAAACTTCGTAAACGTATTAAATAGCTCCTAATGTAAAAGGGACTCCCCATTTCTGGCTAGTCCCTTTTGTTTATGCTTTATCCTGCCTTAAATATTTCTTAAGTTCTTCAACATTTCCCTCTTCAAACTGTAATAACTGCTCTGCTAATGCACGAATTTCAGGCTTTACCTCTTTGTAGCTATTGAGCTGCTTGCATAAATTGATTATTCCCATAGTACTCCCTTGTATCATCATTTCTGCAAAGTGAGAAGCTGAATGATTAGTTAATGTAGAAGCTTTAATCATAAGGTAAGTCTTCATTTGATCAAATTTGCTAATTCCTTTTGGCTCTTCCTCACTTCCTTCTATAAGGCGTACAGCTTCTTGATTAATGACTTTATAGCCTTCTCTTTGTTTAAGTAATACCTGTTCAAACGGTATATCTCCTGCAATTTCAATGAGTTCATCTAATGTATTTGTTCCCATCTCAGAATTTTGAAAAATAAAATTAAGTAGTTCTGTATTAGCGTCCATTTTGTCACCTCATTTTAAGCTATATTTTCTAGCTATTAGTATAGACAAAAAATTTCCTTTTACTCTTAAATACAAAAAGAGGAATACTTTTAGGGTATTCCTCTTTTCATTATTTTTTAAAGTTAATTTTCTCTTCACCATTTAAGTATACTGCTGTTTCACTTGGCTTTGTCTTAGCAATTACCTTACCACGTCTAATGGAGTAAGCTACTGGCACTTGTCTTCTTACTGCATCATAGCCATTCTCTGCAGGTAAAATAATCATATTACCTGGCTTACCTACTTCAATGCCATATTCATCTTGAATATGAAGCGCCTTAGCACTATTGCTACTGATGAGTTTCATAGAATCATTAATTTGTCCATACCCCATGATTTGGCATACATGTAGTCCCATGTGCAACACTTGAAGCATATTACCTGTTCCTAGTGGATACCAAGGGTCAAAAATATCATCATGGCCAAAGCATACATTAATATCCGCTTCAAGCATTTCTTTAACACGTGTAATCCCTCTACGTTTTGGATAAGTATCAAAGCGTCCTTGTAAGTGAATATTCACAAGAGGATTAGCTACAAAGCTTATACCTGACATTTTAAGCAGTCTAAAGAGCTTATAAGTATAAGCCCCATTATAGGAGTGCATAGCTGTTGTATGGCTTGCTGTCACTAAATGGCCCATATTATTTTCAAGAGCTTTTGTTGCTACTACTTCTACGAATCTTGACTGTTCATCATCTATTTCATCACAGTGTACATCTATAAGCACATTGTACTTTTTAGCAAGTTCAAACATAAGTTCAATAGACTGAACACCATATTCTCTTGTAAATTCAAAGTGAGGAATTGCACCAATAACATCTGCACCTAACTTAAGAGCTTCTTCTAAAAGTGCTAATCCATTTGGATAAGAAAGAATACCTTCTTGAGGGAAAGCTACAATTTGCAGTGTCACATAATCTTTAAGTTCTTCTCTTAACTCTACAAGCGCTTTTACCGCTGTAAGTTCTGGATCAGTTGTATCTACATGCGTTCTAATAAACTGAATCCCATTAGCAATCTGCCATTTAATAGCTGTACGTGCACGACTTTTAACATCTTCTTTAGTTAGCATTTCTTTACGCTCCGACCAGCGTTCAATACCTTCAAAAAGTGTACCACTTTCATTCCAATTTGGTTCACCGGCTGTAAGGGTTGTATCTAAGTGAACATGTGGTTCTACAAAAGGAGGCATCACTAAGCAGCCCTTTGCATCAATGACTTCATGTCCCTCTTGCTCTATATGCGCTTCTATTTTTGTAATGATACCATCTTCAATTAGAATATCTGTAAGTTGTTCATTCTCTATAAGTTTGGCATTTTTTATAATCATGAGCGTCTCCTTTTGCGTTACTCTTTTTATATTATTTTTTAATTTTTGTAAGGATTACATAAGCAATCATAGCCACTACTACTGAGTTAACTGGTGCAATACCTGGCATAAAGTGTGCTGCAAGTGAGCCAAGCCCCCAAGCCATAATAGCTACTTTATTGACTGGTACAAAAGTTACATTATCCATTGTTTCATAGTGACGTTTCTTGATGATAAAGTAGTCTGCAATAATAACCCCACCAATACTTGGCATAAGCGTATTCAGAAGACTTAACCATCCCATAAAGTTGTTATATAAAGTAATAGCAAGAAGTGTTCCTACTATACCATTAATGATAACCAATTTATTCTTAGGTTGTTTAGTAATATTTGAGAATCCAAGCCCAGATGCATAAAGCGCATTATCATTAGTAGTCCAGATATTAAGCCCTAAGATAATGATCGCTGGTACAATAAGTCCCTGTAAAAACATAACTTCTGCAATATCTGCCTGCCCTGTTACCATCGCTCCAATCGCCCCGAAGAGAAACATGAGTGAGTTTCCTATTAAGAAGGCAATGGCTGTTGTTACAACTGCTGTCTTTTTAGTCTTTGCAAAGCGTGTAAAATCTGATGTAAGTGTACCACCACTTATGAATGAACCTACACAAACCGCAATAGCTGCTGTCGTACTCATACTTTCTACTGGTTTAATAGCCATAAGCCCGCTTAAGCCGCCTACACTTTCCATAGCCATTCCTGCTGAAATAGAACCTAGTACTGCAATAGCTGGTACGGCAATCATACTTAAAATAGTTAAAGACTTCATTCCAAAGTAGGCTGTTCCTGTCATAAGAAGCCCTGCTACCAAAACAAGAAGCGGTACTGGTAATCCAGTTACTTTAGCAACTGGTATAGCGAACATGGCTACCCCTACTCCAAACCAACCTACTTGCGTTGCACCAAGCAGGAAAGAAACTAGGTAAGAACCTTTTTCACCAAAGGAATACCTTGCTAAAAGGTGAGTAGATAATCCTGTATCACCTGCTATATAAGCTAATAGTCCTGTATAAACACAAAGTATTAGATTTCCTAAAAGTACGACTATAAAAAACTCTTTTAACTCTAAGCTTGTTCCTAATGTCCCGCCACTAAGCATACTTGCAGAGAAAAAGGTAAATCCTAGCATAACTACTAGCATAGATAAGAAACCTTTTTTACTCTTTTGTGGAATTGCTTCTAGTGAAAAGTCATGATCAATATGTGTATTATCCTTCATATGGCATCTCCTTTTTACTAGTACCTTTTATGGCTCAAAAAAACCAGAACTTCCCCTTTAATAAATAAGTCAAAGTTCTGGTTTCTCTAAATAGACAGTTTATCTCTACTGTCTTCACCGAATAACCTTGTTAGCCTCTCTGGACTAAATTAAAGGTACTATTATTTTGTTAAGCCTATTATTCCATAACACTATCATTATGTCAACTCCCATTTTTTTCTAATTAGCGAGTAAGCATATGCACATCATGATTTGTACGTTCCTTCATCTATCAAATTATTTCTTCTTTGTTATATTTAAAAAAGCGTTTATTCCTATGGGATACCCCTCTAGAATAAACGCTTTATTGTATTCCTCTACATTTTTCTTTATAATATCTTCATATAGACAAATCTACTTTAAGGGGATGACGTATGAAAACAATTTATATTATGCTTAGTAAAACAGAAAGTATCTTTTGCTCTTTAATCACTTCCTATACCCATGAGCCTTATGCTCATGTTTCACTTCTCTTTGATGATGACTTTTCAAATGGGTATAGCTTTAGTAGAAAAAAAGTTCGTAATCCCTTTATAGGTGGATTTATGAATGAGAATTATCCTAGGTGGGTAGCTGCTTTTCCCGGCACAGAATGTCTCATGTACACACTTGATGTGACCGATGAATCCTATAACTTGCTTAAACAACAAATTGAGAATTTTAAGTCTGAACAGAAAAAATATAAATATAATACATTAGGTGTTATAAGTTATATGTTTAATATAAAACTTCATCCTAAAAATAGCTATTTCTGCTCTCATTTCGTTTCTTACATACTCCGTGAAGCTAAAGCACTCTACTTTGACAAAGACCCCTTCTTCACAACAGCTGGAGACTTCAGGAGACATCCTGGTTTACACCTTATTTATGAGGGCTATCTCAACAAGCTTGTAGATAACCCAGCTCTTGCTAGAGCCGCTTAAGTATGTGAAGTCATAGGGAAGATCACCTCTAAATCCGCAAGGCCAGCTCCTTTTACAAAAAGTGTATCATCTTCCCTATGACATAACTTCTTAACGACTTTATACTTAGATAAATCTGGTACAAAGTGAAACTCGATTTCCTCATCATTTGCTTGCACCATATGCTCAATAAGTTTATCTAGCTGTATAGGCTCCTCACTTAAGACATCATATAGATGCAGCATCCCCTCTATTCTTTCAGCTATTACAATACAGCTTTGATTCTCTATATAATAGAGATGCTTACTGTATTCATTTTTACAATAAACGCCTAAAGGCCACTCATCTTCATATACCCCAAGTATTTTTGAAATAGGCACACGGTTTCTAACTTTTGTTTCTATCAAAATCCTATCTTTCTCATTCTCTAAATTTAATAAGCGAATAGAGCCTCTTCTTTTTTCTACCTGAGAAGCTTTTAAATAATAAGCCATCTCCTCTACCCTGCTAAATCCAAACTTAGGATAAAAGTCTAGTACAGTATCATTAGCAAAAAGATAGATTAAATCATACTCTTCATATTGCGCCAGTACATGATGCATAAGCTTTCCAGATAAACCCCTTCTTCTATAATCCGGATGTGTCATAACTGTCCCTATCTGAATAGCATTAATAGGTTTGCCTTTTACTATTAAATGCATCTTGTTAATTGAAATATTGGCTACAACCTGTTCATTGATTATATAGGCATAGCTTATATACTTTCCTTTATAGGCATCATCTTTATACCAAGTCTCAAAGTCTAGTCCAAAAGTTTCTTTTGCTAACTGGTTAAAACTCTTTCTATAACCTTCATTCTCAAAATAATCACTTACAATGCTTTCCTTGTCCATACTTTAACCTCTTACGTATTTTTTATTTTATTGTATAGAACCTCTCCTTGTCCTTTCAAGTGAAAAGCTGTTTCTGAATTATTCTTTCTCTCTTTAAAATATAAAATTACAAATAAAAAGAGCAGCCTTTTATGAATGGTTGCTCTTCTCATCGTCATCTTCTGGTTGCACAGCTACAACTCGGCATCTAATCCCCGTAGCTTCTGGTTCTTCATGCCACATGGTTAAGACTTTGCATACTGTATCTGGATTGATCTGATCTAAATTCTTCATGTTTTCTACAACGTAGATTCCTTTTGATTCGCACATTTTATCCGCTTGTACATGTTCATGACCTCGCCTCATATCTGGTGCATCAAGTCCTATGAATCTTACTTTCGAATCAATCAGTTCCTCTATAAGTTCCCATGATAAAATTGGACTTTGTCTAAAGTATAGTCCACTACCATAAGGATGTCTCTCAATAGCTCCTGTACGAATCAGTACAAAGTCTCCTGGTTTTACATAGTCTAAATCAACATCATCACTTGTGATTTCCCCTTCAGTAACATGACTTGCATCTAAGAGAACGCCTCTTGTTTGCATATAGTCTAAAGGGATATTAGGTTTATCATAAATATCAATATGTGTGCCCACATGTCCCATTACAATTTCCTTTTTAAGCTGTGTTTGTGCCCATTGATACGCTTTATTGGTCTTTCTCACGGTTAATGTTAAATCTATGTATTTCATTATAATCCATCTCTTGTTTTAATAAGATTTGTAAATTATTTACCGTCATATTATACCAATATTTTACTGTTAAAGTCTACTCTAATCTTGTTTTTCTCTAAACTTTAATTTTTTTCTGCACTGTTTATAAAATTGTCTCATCATTTTTACTTCTTCTATGGATAGTTCTACTGGGCTATACTGTGCCTTCAAATAAATTTCTGTACACATCATCATAGTAAGGGGTGCTATCACAAAAAGTTCATCCATACGACTAGCATACATTTTTTCTGTTTCTCCTGGCTCTATAGCATACCCTTTATGGTAAAGTTCTTTTAAGCTTAAGTGATAGAAATAACATATAGCTCCATTAGGGGACATTTTTTTTATACGCCTATATTTACATATACAAATCCCTACCCCTAATAGGATTAAAACACCTATAATACCTCTTATGCCAGTAACATAAATTCTATAATCTAACTGAGTATTGGGTCTTGGTATCGGCTCTGTCCTATCAACTATAATCCTTTCCTCTATCAGAGGCTGCACATAATACGTATCTTGCTGTGAATTCATATAACCTCTTAAATCACTCTGATAACTAGAAGTAGGCTCAAACATAGCCCATCCCATACCTTCAAAATAGACTTCTACCCAGGCGTGTGCTTCCCTGCTTGTGACAATATAATTATTTCCCCTGCCACTGGACTCTTCTGGTATAACGTAACCTTCCACATATCGGCTTGGTATACCTATACATCGTGTTAATACAGCCATAGCTGTTGCAAAATATGTGCAATATCCTTCTTTTGTTTCGAATAAAAATTGGTCTACAAAGTCCTGCGTCCTACTTGCTTCCCCTGGTGTTAAGGTATATGTATAGTTCCCTGCTAGGTAAGCTTCAATGGCACGTACCTTTTCATAAGGCGTTTCATAATCCTTAGTAATCATTTCAGCTAGCTCCCTCACCCTATCTGTTACACTTTTAGGAAGCTGCGTATACCGCTCTCTTATAAAATCTGCCCGCTCTATAAAAGCATCCAATTCTCCTGCAAAAGGGTCTTTTCCCATTAGCTTCGCTTCTTTATAAAGGCCTGGCTGACTTTTTTTCATAGCTTCCTCAAAACATGGACTTTTGTATCTTGGTATATAACTTTGTACTACATAAATAAAGCCTCCCCCATAAGGATAACCTAAAAAAAGTGTATCTTCGTTTTCACAGTAAACACTGTAGCTATTACGCGATACTGCTAAATTATTCATTTTAGGTGGAATAAACAAAGACCGTGTTCTTATATCTTTATAAGTGATCCTATAGGCACTACCTTCAAAAAGTTCCTCAAAAGGCTCCTGTGATAGAAGCTTACTTCCTAAAAGTGCTTCCTGGGTATCTTTAAGCGCATGTGAACCTAGGAAAAATTGATTAGCCTCATCTTCATAATTAGTCCATCCATGCCCTGTATAAACAGCCTTTGTCCCGCCTCTTAAATAAGTCTGATTTGGTGCTACTACATTTAGAATCTCCTTATCATCTAGCGTTAGGTCTCCGCCTAATCTTCCTGTATAAGGATAATATTCGCTATATCTGTACGTTCTGTTTTCATGAGCTTCTTTATCAAATATATTATGTAAAAAAGTAAACTTAATAGGCACTATATAAGCACTAATATAGGTTAATCCCAGTACTATACTCATAAATATTCCAATACTTTTTGCATAACTCTTAGCCTTTGAGTGCATCTTTTCATAGTAATGATAAAAGTAATAGCACAAACTCATAAAAATAAAACTTTCTATCCCCAAAGTAGGCATTGGAAACTTTTGTATAATATAAAGACCACAAAATATACTGCCTACTCCAGCCAGTATGAACCATTTAATTTTTTTGACTGTAAAAAAGTATACTACCCAAGTTGCTAAAAGGCTCATACCTAAAAGCATCTGATTTCTCCTTATAAAAAACACAATACGCCAATATACTGTAATCAAAAGGCCTTCACTATATAAATAAAAACCTAATACTGCCCCGCCTATAACAACCACTAACAAACTTATTATAAAAGTCTTTGCACTAGTGCCAAAAGCTATAGCTATAAACATACAGCCTGCTATTATTATAAAAATAAAGCCAGGCTTTTGATCAGGTCTAATAGCATAAAGGAGGTTATAAACTAAGCTAAAGCTCATGCCTAACATAAGGCATACTAATAAACTATACTTCATTATTTTTTGTCTCATAGTTCCCCCCCTGCCTTATAACACTTTCTCAGGTTTATCTTCAAAACCAATATAGATGCAGACTACAGAAAGCTTATATAAAGCCTTTAATACACTCTGGCACGCCTCATCTTCCTCCAGTTTATCTTCATAAGGACTTACATATACTACAATGACATGGCATCCTTCCCTTACTAAAGCCTCTACTTGCTGATAAAGTCCATAAGTGACCTTAGCCGTTATAAGCACCTGATTACTTCTTATCGCCCTCTGACTAAGACTAAGAGCAAGAACCTCCTCAAGAGCTATCTCTGAATCAAACTTAAGCTTGAAAAGTTCCTTATAAAGCATATGGAAGGCATTTTCTTCCCTAGCACTATGTGTCATAAGCTTCTTTGTATGATAGATAAGCTGTATAGGCATACTATTTCTGAGGCAATAATAAATCACTGCTACCACGCACTCAATAAGTTTGTCCTCAATAACAGTATTCCTTTCTATATCATAAGAATGTTTAGTCAAATCAAGGAACAGATAAGTATGAGAAACGGATACACTTTGTCTTTCCTTCATCATCAGCTCCTGCTTTTTTGCAGTCATCTTCCAATGGACCTGTTTCATGCTATCGCCATAAACATAAGGACGAATACTCGAAAAGAGACCTCCCCTTCCTATAGATGTCTCTCTTTCTATATCTAAACTTTGCCCATCCTGATCTAAAAGAGGAAAGTAACGAAGTGGAATAATACGAGGATAAACTGTTACAAACTTAGGACTCATCACCTTACAAGGAATTCTAAAAAGTCCTAGAAAATCTTTAACATAAATCTGTCTAATGCCTATCTCATAATAGCCTCTATATTTACATTGCACCTCATAATCATAAGTTTTCTTATCTCTTCCACCTATACTCATACACTTACTTTCAAAATACTGATTCAGAATACTATCTACTCCATAAAAAATCACTTCTATATCAGGATAGACCCATCTACCCTCATTATGAATACTGAATAAAAACCTAATAGATTCTCCTTTTGTAATAAACTTCTTGTCCACCTCCTGTGTATAGGTAAGTGTAGCATATACCCATAACATATAAAGAAGTGAAACAATAGGCAAGAAAATCAATGTATAACCAAATAAGGATACAGCTGGACTCTGATAAAGATAGCATAAAATCATACCTATTATAAAAACAATTCCATAGCAAAGTCTATTTTTCAGCATAGGCTTTTACCTTCGGTAGTCTAATTTCCTCTAAAATATAATGAATAACATCCTCATTGGTTTTGTTTCTCAGCTTCGCTTCATGCTTAAGCTGAATACGATGAGACAATACGTATGGTGCCATTTTTATAATATCATCTGGAAGTATATAGTCTCTTCCATTAAAAAAGGCAAGTCCCTGAGCTGCATGCAATAAACTTAGAGCTCCTCTTGGACTTACCCCTAGTAGGACATCTTTCTGCACCCTGGTCTGTCTTACAATCTCAACAATTAAACTATAAAGACTTTCTTCTACATATATTTTTGATACCTGCTCCTGAATTTGTAAAAGCTCCTCACTACTTATAACAGGCTGTAAAGTATGCAAAGGATTGTCTGCCTTATACTTAGCTAGCATTCTCTCCTCATCTCTCACACTTGGATACCCAATACTTACCTTCATTAAAAATCGGTCCATCTGCGCTTCTGGCAAAGGGAACGTACCTAAGTAATCTACCGGATTTTGTGTTGCTAACACCATAAAGGTTTTAGGCATTTTATACGTTACACCATCTACAGTAACTTGTCTTTCCTCCATAGCTTCTAATAGACTTGCCTGCGTTTTAGGTGATGTTCTATTAATTTCATCCGCTAAAATAAATTCGCCAGATAATGCACCTGCTTTATATTCAAACTCCCCTGTCTTTTGGTTATACATAGAAAAGCCTGTTAAATCTGATGGCAGTACATCTGGTGTAAACTGAATACGTTTAAGTCTTCCCGATACAGATTTTGCTAAAGCTCCTGCTAAAGTTGTTTTACCTACTCCTGGTACATCTTCAATAAGCACATGCCCCCTACATATAAGCGCTATACTTAATAACTCAATAACCTCTCTCTTTCCCACCATAACTTTCTCAATATTCTCTACTATTTTTTGTACACTTCCCACGGTGTCACCCCCGAATGCAACTCTGTTTTTATAATATTATAGCATAGTCTATATTTTCTTGAGAGTCATCAAAATAAACAAAAAGCGAAACAGTTTATTGTACCGTCTCGCCTGTATATATTCAAAAAACTCTATTTTAATTTTATCTACACTCTATTTTACTTGAAATTTCTTAGGATAATATCATCACGTTTTGGTCCGTTAGAAACAAGTGTTACAGGGTAACCTAATTTTTCTTCTACAAACTCTACGTATTTTTTAGCATTCTCTGGAAGATCATCATAGTTTTTAATACCACTGATGTCACATTTCCACCCATCTAAATAAGTAAGAACTGGCTTTGCTTTATTAAGCTGTGGTGTTGCTGGGAATACATCTGTTACAACGCCATCAATTTCATATCCGATACATACTGGGATTTTATCAAGGTAACCAAGTACATCAAGAAGTGATAACGCTACATCTGTTGTTCCATGAAGCATACAACCATATTTTGTTGCTACAACGTCAAACCAACCCATACGACGTGGTCTACCTGTTGTTGCCCCATATTCCCCACAGTCTCCGCCGCGTTTTCTAAGTTCTTCTGCTTCTTCCCCAAAGATTTCACTTACGAATGCGCCAGCACCTACTGCTGATGAGTATGATTTAACAACTGTTACAATTTGTTTGATTTCATGTGGTGGAATACTTGCACCAACTGTTGCAAAACCTGCAAGTGGTGATGAAGATGTTACATATGGGTAAATACCATTGTCTGTATCTTTTAATGCACCAAGTTGGCCTTCAAGTAAAATGTGTTTACCTGCTTTAATAGCATCATTTAAGTAGTAAGCAATGTTTGCTACCATTGGTTCAAGGCGCTCACGATATTTAACTACTTCATCAAAAACTGCCTTTGGATCAAGAAGCTCTGCACCTTGGTAAAGAGATTTAATAGTTTGATTTTTAATTTCACAAACTTTTTCAAGTCTTTCCATTAAAATTTCATCATCAAACATTTCACCAACTTGAACACCAATTTTTAAGTATTTATCTGAATAAAATGGTGCAATACCTGATTTTGTAGAACCAAAGCTTTTATCTCCAAGTCTTACTTCTTCTAATTGGTCAAATAATATATGGTAAGGCATAAGAATTTGAGCACGGTCTGATACAAGAATATTTGGCATTGGCACCCCACGACTTGTAAGTCCATCAAGTTCTCCAAATAATTTGCTTAAATCAAGGGCTACACCTTGGCCGATAACATTTACAACATCTTTTCTAAATACACCTGATGGTAATAAGTGAAGCGCGAATTTACCATACTCATTGATGATTGTATGACCAGCATTTGCACCACCTTGGAAACGAACGATAATGTCTGCATTTCCTGCTAATAAATCTGTAATTTTACCTTTTCCTTCGTCTCCCCAGTTGCCTCCAACAATTGCACTAACCATTTCAAGTTCCTCCTAAGATTTCAAGGTTTAATTTTCAATCACTTTACTTCTATCATAATATAAGTTTTACTATAAGTAAAATTACTATTTATTATCTCACGTATAAGTATAATTTATAACTCTATTTAATTCCCGATAATGTAATAGACAAAATCTCTGGCGGATTGAACACACGTGGTAAGGTTGGATAAATAGCAAGCCCTCTGCTTACTATAAAATGTGTATTGTCTTTCAGCTTATAGTAACCTCCTGCATATTTAGGAAAGAATCCCTGCCCCGGAGCGTACAGCCCATTAAGCAAATAAGGAATTCTGACCTGTCCTCCATGTGCATGCCCGGACAGTACTAAATCATAGCCACCTTTCTCATAAAGAGGCGCATACTCTGGCCTATGAGAAAGTAAAATTTTCACACCTTCTTCTTCCTTTATATCCTCTGCCAATTTATAAAAATGCTCTACAAAAGGGTAACGACTGTACGGATCACTTAGTCCCCCTACGTTAATAGGTACCTCATTTACCATAACTTTTGCATATTCTCCTTCTAATACAGTGACACCATAACTTCTTAAAAAGGCTTTAATCCTAGGTAAGCTCTTGATATTCTCTTCATGATTACCAGTTACATAAAATATAGGCACAGTATCCTTTAAACCCTCTAGTAAAAGCTTCACTCCCTCTACTGGGCGATAATCATCTACAATATCTCCCACTAACATAATAAGATCTGGATTCTGCTTTTTTATTTGTTTAATGAGGCGCTCTTGACGTCTACCATATTTAAAACTATGCAAATCTGTTAGTACGACTATTTTTACGCTTTCTCCACTTTTCATATTTGCCACTTGTATAGGATACTCTCTTACTACTAATCCATTGTAAAATATAATACCTATCGCACTTAAACTTACCAATAAAGTACTAATAAAATACTTTTTCTTCATGTCCTTATCACCTCTTTTTCTATTTTTATTTTAGCATCCTTCTATAAAGAGTTGGTAATATTTTCTTACCTTATAGCTTATCCTTTTTCTTCACTTTCTACACAAGCACAAAAATTACTCCCATCTTCATTTATTCACCAAAGCCTAAAAGGCTACTTTATCATTATAAGTCACCCCCAAATAAATTTTCTTTCTATTCAAAGTTACACTAAGTATAAAGGGATTAAACATTTTATTTTAAATGTCTAATCCCTTTATCACTATTTTAATTCAAATTTTTTGTGCAATTGCCATCTATAGTCATCCCATCTATATAGGCTAATGTTATCAAACATACATTCAAAATCACAAGGATACTGATGTACATAATCCCATAGCTTGTTATACATAGGTGCTACTTTCTTAGAAGATACTGTCACATGAAAAATCTTATCTTTTCCATCTTTTTTATCAAAGATAATATAAGGTACCTCAGCCATTGCATCAATCAATCTGCTATGCATAGCTTGCCCTTCATCAGACATGTCTACATGCATGTAAATAACCCTATCATCAAAGTGATCATAGCCTTTAAGCCTAAAAGGCGCTGCATGTTCTTTATCACAAAATGTCTCTAATACCTTCTCAAGGTCCTCTATAGAACCTTCATGTTCAAAAGGCGCCTTAATCGTAAAGTGTGCCGGCAATGAAGAAGATTTTACTCCTAGTTTTTCATAAACCTCTCTTCTGAGGTTATTATTAAACCGACCACCCTCACCTCCGACATCACAAACAACTACATATCTCATAAGCTACCTCCTAAAATGATCTTATTTCTTAACAGCATCTCCATAAATAGGTGATGGCATACCAAATCCACCTGCTACTTCTTGAAGTGTACCTGTAATATAAGAAGATTCATCACTTGCAAAGAAAAGTACTGCATTAGCAATATCTTGTGGATATCCTGTACGGTCAAGTGGCACATGTCTTAAGAAATGTTCTAAGAACTCCTCTGACATATTATTAAGAGCTGCATCCGTAGCAATAAGACCAGGAAGAACAGCATTACATCTTATACCTTGTTTTGCATACTGAACTGCAATATTTTGTGTAAGCGCATTGATAGCTGCTTTAGACACAACATAAGCAATACGTCCAAGGTCAGGGTTTACTGAACCAATTGTAGAAATGTTAATAATACTTCCACCACCATTTTTAATCATGTGAGGCACAGCTGCTTTACATGGTAAATAAACGCTTTCAAGGTTCTGATTAACAATATTAAAGAAAGCTTCTGTATCTCCATGTACGAGGTCTAAGTCTTTTTGTACATCTGTTGAACCATAATTGTTGACTAAAATATCAATATGTCCTTCAGCTTCAACAACTTCTTCAATCATACTCATATGTGTCTCTACTTTAGAAGCATCAAAGTAAACAGGCTTAGCATAACCACCTTCTGCAATAATTTCATTTGCTACTTCCTGACCTGCATCTAATCTTCTTACTGCAAGGTATACACGTGCACCTTCTTTAGCAAGTGTTTTGGCAATAGCAAGTCCAATCCCTCTTGTAGAAGATGTGACTAATGCTACTTTATTTTCTACTCTTTTCATGATTTAATCTCCTTTAATAATGATGTATATAAAAAAGCTAGGCCTACCTAAATCAGGAAACGACCTAGCTTCTTATAGCTGAATGAACTAGTTATTTTCTACTAATTCTAAAACTTGTTTTTTGAAATTCTCTACTTTATCTGTAGCATCCTTTTCATCTTGTCCAATGATAGATACATAGATTTTCATTTTTGGTTCTGTACCTGAAGGTCTTACTACGAACCAGCTACCATCTTCTAAAATAAATTTCATAACATTTGAAGTTGGAAGGAAGATTGCTTCTTCTGCCCCTTCTAATACATTGTAAGCTTTAGAAAGTTTGTAGTCTTCAATTCTTACTACTCTTGTACCACCTACTGCTTTAGGTGCATTTTCTCTTAAGTTAGAGATAATCGCTTGGATTTTCTCTTGACCATCTTTCCCTTCCATTTGGATAGATACTAAGTCTTCTCTATAGTAACCATATTGTTTGAAGAGGTCTTCAAGTGCTTCATAAAGGTTTTTACCTTGTGTACGGTAGTAAAGTGCCATCTCTGCAATAAGTACAGAAGCAATAACAGCATCTTTATCTCTTACGAAGTCTCCTGATAAATAACCATAGCTTTCTTCATAACCAAATACAAAGTTATTTGCACCTGTTTCTAAGAATTCTTTGATTTTCTCTCCTATGTATTTAAAGCCTGTTAAAACGTCCATTACTTGTGTGCCATAATGCATTGCAATAGGTTTTACCATATCTGAAGTTACAATTGTTTTAACAATTGTATCTTGTCCACTTAAAATACCCATTTCCTTACGTGCATTTAAGATGTAGTCACTAAGCAGGATACCTACTTGGTTTCCTGTTAATACTTTATAGCTATCAGCACTTTCTTTAACGACTACCCCAATACGGTCACAGTCTGGGTCTGTACCAAAGATAAGGTCTGGTGCTGTTTCTTTTGCCATTTCAATAGCAAGCTCAAATACACGTTTATCTTCTGGATTTGGATATGGCGCTGTTGGGAAGTTTCCATCTGGAAGTTCTTGCTCCTTAACAACTGCTACATTTGTAAAACCTAATTTACTAAGCATTGTACGAACTGGGATATTACCACTACCATGGATTGGTGTGTAGATAATCTTAAGTTCTGATGCTTTTTCTTTAATAAGGTCTTTACGAATACATAAAGTTTCTACTTGATGATAGTAAGCTTTATCTACCTCTTCTGTAATGTATTCTAATTTACCTTCTTTTTCTGCTTCTTCTAATGTCATAACTTTAACATCTTCAAAGATGTCTGTTGCATCGATATAAGATAAAATCTCTTTTGCAGCTTCATCTGTAATTTGTCCACCATCATTACCATATACTTTATAACCATTGTATTCTTTAGGGTTATGAGATGCTGTGATAACAATACCTGCATCTGTTTCTAAATGTCTAACTGTAAAAGAAAGCATTGGTGTTGGTCTTAATGATGAGTAAAGGAATACTCTTACCCCATTTGCTGCAAGTACACTTGCTGCTTGGTCTGCAAATTCTTTACTCATATTTCTTGAATCATATGCAATAGCAACACTTGGCTCAGCTTTATGTTTTAAAAGGTATGTTGCAAGACCCTGAGTAGCTTTACCTATTGTATAAACATTCATACGGTTGCTTCCTGCTGCAATTTTACCTCTTAAACCACCTGTTCCAAATTCAAGATTTTTATAAAATCTGTCCTCAATCTCTTTTTCATTTTCAATTGCTTGAAGTTCATTTTTTAAAGCTTCATCAACCTTTTCTTCATTTAACCAGCGGTTATACCCTTGTCTAAAATCCATCATAGTCCCTCCTCGTATATTGTCGCTTATATTATGTCATTTTTTAGGAAAAAAAGCTAGTTACAATTTTATTTCTTTGTTATAATCAATACCTTATTTAAAGTATAAAAAGAGGCCTACACTTATAAAGTAGTCCTCTTTAATCTATCTCAAGTATAATTAATCCAAAAAGCCTCCTTGACCAGCGTCATCTATAAAGAAGATTGGGGAGTTTATAGTGTTGACTTTTATATTCAAAGGTCAAGGAGTGAGTGTATAGGTCTTCCGAACACCTACAAAATAATTTTACTACGGTATAATTATTTTAGTCAATTAAATCAAATGATTTGATTTAATCACAGAAAAAACAGAAAAGACTTAGCAAATATTTGCTAAGTCTTTTTATATGACCCGTAGGGGAATCGAACCCCTGAATCCACCGTGAGAGGGTGGCGTCTTGACCTCTTGACCAACGGGCCTTGTACTATTCATTATAGAACTCCTATCGATTTAATTCAATATATTTTTAAAATTATTTTGTACTTTTTTAAAATATTTCAAATAACACACAATACACTTCCTGTTCAGACATTATGTTAATCTATATATTTATTTTTTACACTATGATATACTATTTTTGACAAAAATTTATCAAACATAAAGAGGGATATTATTATGAAGATGAAAAAACTTTTATCTACTATAGCTTGCTTAGGTTTATCAGTTTCCCTATTAACAGGTTGTGCTTCTACACCTACTCAAGTAGAAAAAGAAGTTACAACAGAAGTAACTGAATCAGCACAAGAAACTATTACACTTGAAACAGATGTTATCGTCATCGGTGCTGGTGGTGGTGGCTTAAGTGCTGCTATTGAAGCACATGATGCTGGGGCTCATGTTATTTTAGTAGAAAAAATGCCTTTCGTTGGCGGAAATACTGCTCGTGCAACAGGTGGTCTAAACGCTGCCGGAACAGCTTTCCAAAAAGAAGCTGGGATTGAAGATACCGTTGAAGTTCACTACACTGACACAATGAAAGGTGGAGAGGAATTAAACGATACTGAACTTGTTAAATTTATGACTGAAAATGCTGCCGATGCTGTAGCTTGGCTTACGGATTTAGGTGCTGACCTTTCTGATGTAGGTTCCCTTGGAGGCGCATCTTTCAAACGTGCTCATAGACCAACTGGTGGTGCTCCTGTAGGGGACCATTTAGTAAATGTTCTTTACCAAAACACACAGCAACGTGGTATTAATACAATGCTTAATACTGAAGCAACTGAAGTTATCTACGAAAATGATAAAGTAACAGGTATTAAAGCAATTGCTACAGAAAATGGTCAAGAAACCTCTTACATAATCAAAGCAGATGCTGTTGTTATTGCATCTGGTGGATTTGGAAACAATCCAGAACTTTACACAAAATATCAGCCACAACTTGATGGCTTTATTAGTACAAACCAACCAGGTGCAACAGGTGATGGAATTGTCTTAGCTGAAGCACTTGGCGCAGATCTTGACGATATTGAACAAATTCAGATTCACCCAACAGTTCACCCTGAAACAGCTGCTCTTATTACAGAAGCTGTTCGCGGTAATGGTGCAATCCTTGTAAATACTAAAGGTGAACGTTTTACAGATGAAATGTCCACTCGCGACAAAGTATCTGCTGCTGTCTTAGATCAAGAAGGTCAATATGCATACCTTGTATTTGACCAAGGTGTACGTGAAAGCTTAAAAGCAATCGAAAAATATGTAGCGCAAGGCCTTACAACTGAAGGTGAAACACCTGAAGCTTTAGCAACTGCTCTTGGAATGGATGCTGATACGCTTAAAGCTACAATCACTGCATGGAATGACTCTGTAAAATCAGGTACTGATGCTGCATTTGGACGCAGCGCTGGTATGGATATTGCCTTTGAAAAAGCACCCTACTATGCAATCAAAATTGCACCAGGTGTTCACCATACAATGGGTGGTATCAAAATCAATACAAATGCTGAAGTTGTAAATACAGATGGTAATATTATTCCTGGGTTATTTGCTGCTGGTGAAGTAACAGGTGGCGTACATGGCGCTGAACGTCTTGGCGGTAATGCTTTAGCGGATATTATTGTATTCGGACGTCAAGCTGGTACTAAAGCTGCTACACTTGCTATGGCAGATGGTGGTATAGGCGCTGCTACAGTTTCTGAAAAAGAAGAAGCTTCTACACCAAAAATAAATGAAACTGCTACTGCTAGCTTCAAAGATGGTGTTTACCAAGGTGAAGCAACTGGTAACAACGGTAACATTAAAGTTGAAGTAACTGTAAAAGATGGTTTCATTGATACTATCGAAGTTCTTGAACATCATGAGACATCTTCAATCTTTATGTCTATCCAAAATGATTTAATTCCAGATATTATTTATAACCAATCTACAGAAGGCATTGATGCTGTAACAGGTGCATCTAACTCAAGTACTGCTGTATTTGAAGCTGTAAATAAAGCTTTAGAAACAGCAAAATAATTATTTAATTTAGCAAAAGAGTTCTCTTATTGTTAAAATGAATTAAATTTATGAAACCTAAAAAGACTCTAAGCTACCTTTTCCTAGTGACTAAAGAGAAAAGTAGCTTAGAGTCTTTTTATTAAATTTAGTTTTATTTTAAAGTTTAACTCATTTTTATATTGTATATTTTATTAATTTCACATATGATATAATTG
>JAHLFD010000017.1:0-30776 GCA_018883975.1 Candidatus Niameybacter stercoravium | reverse complement strand
GCCATTTGACTACCTACAGCATGTTTGCATATCTCACAAGTGTTTTCAAAGATAGCCTGGCAGCTTGGGCACACATTATAATCAAATTTTACTTCTGCATTACAGTTAGAACAAGTGTATTTCTTTTCTTGATTACTTCTTACGACAAGATAAATAATGACCCCTATTAAATTAGGTGTAAAAACCGCTACCGCCATCCATAACCAAGGATTAAGGTCATGTGCCTTTGCATCTTTATAAACAACTACACCTATTACAAGCATTAATAAAATAGGGATTGCTAATATAGCTAACATGAAAGCTGAAAACCCTATCATTCCTAATTCCATCTTTACTCCTCCTTTAACGTCTCTCTAATTCTTTATCTTTATAATAAATCTTACCTAGTAGATAGGCCGCTATAGGAAGCTGCATACTAAAAACGCCTATGCCTACAATGATAGATATTTGCTGCATACTAGTTGAGAGGCATACCATAAAGATTGTTTCCCCTACAACTAAAAGGATATTGAGAAGGATTACAATGACAAAAGGTGCCCACTCTCTCTTCTTCTCACGTCTTAAAGCTTGCCTGCTTGCCTTCTCCCTCGCCTTATAAATAAGCCTATTACTTGGTGAAACAGTCACATCAGAAAGTTCTTCTAGCAATATATCTAATTGTTTATCATCCATTGAAATTCCTCCTTTCCTAATAATTTCTTAAGTCTCTGCCTTCCATCATAAATCCGGGATTTAACTAGCTTTTCAGGGATTCCTAGTATTTCTCCTGCTTCCTTATAGGAGAGCTTCTCATTAAATACGAGTAGAAGAGGCAGCTTATACTTATCTGGCAATGCCTTAATCCCTTCTAGTATCATCCTTAATTCTTCCTTATGAATAAAAGTATTTTCTATACTTTCTTCTTTATCACCAAGCTGTTCTAACTGTGATTCTTCGTAGCATCTTCTCTTAAGTTCTAGTTTAAAGCGCCTTAACTTATCTCTATAGGTATTGACTGCAATCTGGGTAAGCCATGGATAAAATGCCCTGGATACATCATAAGTATGAAGTTTTTCTAATGCTTTGACCCAAGTGTCTTGAAACAAATCATCAGCTCTTTCTTTGTCCTTCTCGAGATAAAGACATAGTCTATAAAGCTGATCTTTATGCTCATAAATCATCTGTTCAATCTCCACGGCCATCCCCCTTTCATTTGCTTTACACTACTATATACGATACGACATTTAAGAAGTTGGAAATTTATTTTAAAAATTTATCTCTTTATTTTAAAGGAAAGATAATGCCTTCTATCTCAATACTTTCTACCTTCCCCAAAAGTAGCTCTCTCGCAATATCGATAATCTTTTCAAAGTAAAAATAATGTCTGATAAAGATTTCATCATCCGGTTCTGGCAAACTCTCTATGACCTGACGAATTGTGGTAGCTTTTTCTTCCTCTAGCAACACTTTCTCAAGAGTAGCATTATCGCTTATTACATCTTCTTCTAATGGTATGGTTGATAGTAATCCTCTTTTCTTGAGTAAATTTAAAGTATGATTTCTTGCACTTGCTCCTATGTATGCTTTTTCCTTCCCCTCTTGTATATTCAGCTCATTTCTTCTCTCCCATAGCTTTGCAAAAACATCTGAGGCTAGTTCTTCTATATCTTCTCGGTTTAATCGCTCTTTGGCAACTTTTGAAATCACTGCAACCACATAAGCTGTGTAACTATCTATTATTTTTTCAAATTCTCTTTCAGTCACCCTTTCCCCTCCTTCTTACTTCTACTCTTATAGACAATTATAACCTAGGAAACCTTTCATATTTTTAAATAAAATAAAAAAGCTAGTGTATCTCTTTCAAGATACACTAGCTTTCTCCTTTACTTACCTGTATAAAGTTCAAATCGATATTTTTGCCCTGTTACATTATCCGTTCTACCTGCTTCCACTTCCTCAAGAAACATTTGAAGTGGTCTTACACACATAGTGTAAGGAGGATAAAGTGCTTGGTAAGATACCATCATTTCATTGGTTTCTGTATGAAGTACAAGATCATGTACATAATAAAGATTTCCTTTAAAGTGTCTATAAGGTCTTCTTACTTCGATTTGTCTTTCCATTGCTATACCTCGCTTCTATAATCTACCTTTATTATAGCCTATTTAAGCAGTAATATTTAATAGCATCATCCATAAATTGTGCAAGGCCTTCCCCGTACTGGTTAATGTTATTTGTGAACCTTTCATCCATTACATACATATCGCCAAGTCCACTTAAAATCTCTGGCGTACATTCATAAAAGTATTTTGTAATATGTGCACGCCATGATTCAATAAGATCTTGTACTTCTTTGCAGCTTACATCTTCTCCTATGTGACAAGCAAGAGCCTTAAAGATGTCATTCATACTTTCCATGATGTTTTGCCAGTCCTCCTTCTTATACCCACTTGTGCGACGTGCACTTTCTTTATAGGTATCAGTTTGCCCCCATCTTTGTTCTACTTCTTCTTTAAATTCCTCTTGTGCACGTTCAATTTCTTTCATATCAAAAGCTTTAAAATTCATATACCCATCTCCTTCTAACTTTTCATCAATAAGGGCCATAATGGTATGAAGACGCTCACTCTTAAGTCTTAGAATCTCACGTTGTTTACGAAGTGCTTTCTGCATATCATAATGAGGATCTTCAAGTATTACTTTAATCTGTTTAAGTTCAAATCCCATCTCTTTTAAAAACAAGATTTGCTCTAGTTTAAGGAGATTCCCCTTATCATACAGTCTGTATCCTGACTCTGTAAGCTCTGCTGGTAATAGTAGCCCAATTTCATTATAATAATGCAAAGTACGTACACTAATGCCTGTAAGCTTACTGACTTCATTAACCGTTTTTAAGTCTTCTTTTAGCATATCAAGCGCCTCCTTTCCTCCTGCAAGTTAAATAATAGGATATGACGTAACGTAAGAGTCAATAGACTTTATCACTTTTATCTTTTTTATGCAATAAAACTTACAAAAAATACTGCTATGTCTAACATAGCAGTATTTTTATATCCGTTCATTCAGTTAAGTCTTGCTTTTATTTCCGCTTTTTTCTTAAGTTCATTTTTTCCCGCGTATGTTACTTTATCTTCTCTAGCCATTACCCCGGCTACATTAATTTACCTTCCCTAGCCTCTACCCCAGGCTACATGTATTTTTATATACTCTCTCTAGAATTTTCTCTCCCTAACCAATAGTTCCCAGGCTACTGATTAGTCTTCGTAATCTTGATAGTGCTCTTTAAGTTCAAAGAGTCTTCTCTTTAACTCTTTCACTACATCTTGATAACGGACATCATCATACACATTATCAAGTTCTTCTGAGTCTGTTCGAAGGTCAAAGAGCTCCCATTGTGGCCACTCTTTATCCTCTACTTCTTTAAGACAGTTACCGCTAAAGTCTCTCGCTTCTTTAAGGTAACAAATTAATTTGTAATCTAATGTACGAATACCATAGTGTGGTGATACCCCATGTTCACCTTTATATACCCAGTATCTATAGTAAAGTGCATCTAACCAATCTTTAGGCTTATTGCCTTCTAAAATTGGTTTAAAGCTATGTCCTTGCATATCTTCTGGAATTTCTAAACCTGCATAATCAAGGAATGTCTCTGCAAAGTCTAAGTTAGATACAAGGTCAGTAATAACACTGCCCTCTTTAATTACACCTGGATAGCTCATTAAAAATGGCATTCTAAGTGATTCTTCTAGCATATAGCGCTTATCGAACCAGCCATGGTCACCTAAGAAGAAGCCTTGGTCTGATGTATAAACTACAATGGTATCTTCTTTTAGGCCTTCTTCTTCAAGGAAATCAAGAAGTCTACCAATATTGTCATCTACAGATGCAACACATCTTAGATAGTCCTTCATATAACGTTGATATTTCCAGTATTTAAGCTCAGCATCTGTAAGCCCTTCTGGAAAAGGTTCTTTAAGGTCAAACTCTGTAAGCTCTTCAATTCCCATTAGATTGTATTTAACAGCATCGCTACGTCCTTCATGTGAGTCATTGAAAGTGTCTGGTAACGGAATATCTATATCTTCATACATATCCTTATGCTTTTCATCTGGTACCCAGTGACGGTGAGGTGCTTTATGGTGACACATCATAAAGAAAGGCTTATCTTTGTTACGGTTTTTAATCCAATCTATTGTAAGGTCTGTTACGATATCTGTAGCATAACCTGTATATTGTTTTAATTCACCCATGTCGTACATTTGAGGATTAATATACTGCCCTTGTCCAGGGAATATATTCCAGTAGTCAAACCCTGTTGGGTCATAGTTGCCTCCATGGCCTAGATGCCATTTCCCAATAATACTTGTTTGGTATCCACCAGCTTGTAAAAGTTTAGGTAATGTTTGCTGTCGGCCATCGAAACCATCTTCCAATGTTTTTACCCCATTTAGATGGCTATTCTTACCTGTTAAAATAACACCTCGGCTTGGTGCACAAATTGAATTAGTACAGAAGCAGTTGTCAAATCGAGCTCCCATATTAGCTAAGCGATCCATCTGAGGCGTTTCATTCACTTTGCTACCATAACAACTCATAGCATGAGCTGCATGGTCATCCGTCATAATAAAAAGAATATTAGGTTGTTTTCGTTTCATTACCCTTGCTCCTTTATTCTATAATTTAAGTTTACTATATCAGAAGCTTACACATATTTCTTTCTATTTTATACTGTGTTACAATATTATAAATTATCTATATTTATCAGGAGTTTTTCTTATGACTACTTTCCCCACCAGTAAACGAACTATTATTGATTATACATCTATAGATTCTTTTTTTAATTTTAAATTAGGTAAAGTCTGCCATCTTACAGCCCGTCCCCCTTTAGAAGAACATGTACACCCTGAGGCTATCGAACTAAGTTACTTTACTAAAGGTGAGCAGGTGTACACCATAGAAGATATAAGTTATACCATTAATAGTGGTGAAATGTTTATTACCCTTCCTAATGAATATCATAGCTCTGGGAGTCATCCTAAAGATAAATCACATTTTTATTATTTAATTATTAGCACACAGCTGCTCCAAAGCCTTTTATTTAGCGAAGAAGAAAGTCAGCAACTTTTAAAGAGTCTACTAACTATTTCTAAAAGAGTTTTTAAGGTAAGCCCTAGACTTACTGAACTTTTCGAATCCCTTTTAGAATGTGGACAAGATCCTAAACCTTTTCATAAAACACGTATTCGTAATCTCCTTTCTGAACTACTTATGACAGTCATTGAGGATGAAAAAAGCCAGCTTCCTCCTCCTGAAAATCCCATGGAGGAGGTTCTGACCTATATCAAGGCTCATATTTACGACGAACTCCCTCTAACGCACCTAGCTCATATGACTCACCTCTCTGAAGGCCGCTTTAAAACGAATTTTAGACTCTACACAGGACTTCCCCCTCGCGAGTATATTTTGAGACAAAAAATAAAATGTGCCAAACGACTTCTTAAAGAAGAAAGTCTTAGTATCACCCAAATTAGCTATCAATTAGGTTTTTCCTCTAGTCAGTACTTTTCTACTGTCTTTAAAAGGTTTACAACCCTATCTCCTCTTGACTACCGTAATCAACATCTTCATAACCTATAAACTACTAAAATCTAATATAAAAGGCTGTGAAATAATGGATTCTTCATTATTTCACAGCCTCTTATATTTTTAAAAAATACTTCATCATCTCATTCGGACGTCTCATCCTAGCAATAGTTACCGGAATCCTAGTCTCAGCTAATGGTATAAGTTTTAGATACCTATTTACCGCTCTAGTTACTATATGCTTTGGCAAGTTGTAATTCTATATGTGTTTTCACTTCTTTTAAGGCCTTATAGCCTCTATCCATTTTCTTTATAAGCTTCATTTCGCATACTGACTGATCTAGATGAGTAAGGCTAAAGACTTCCCCCTCAATTCTTTGTACTAATTCTTCCATAAGTTTTGGATAGTCTTTCATATACCTTCTTCTATTTTCTTCGTTAATCTCTATAGTAGTTCCTTCTTCTATACATTTCACCACATAAATAGGTACTTGCTTATAAAACTGGTCTTTATGTGCTTCATAATACTGCCAAATAGCTTCTTCTGATAAAACACCACTTCTAATAATTGTCTTATAATGCTTTAACTGTTTCTGGTAATCTGTGTAGGCTTTAGCAGTTTCAGGCGTATAGGTAGAAAGGCCATATTCAATAGCTCCTAGTGTAGGTCTATCTTTTATAGGCTGATCATAAAAATCTTCCTCTATGAATCTACTTGTAGCTGGTAGCATATGCTGCTTGATTACCTTGCCTTTATAAATAGCAGGTGAATGAGCTTGTAAACTATATCCTTGTAAGGTATCAAGTGCAGGTCCTTCTGCTAGGTTACCTGTCTGGCTTACCCCTGCTGATATAAATAATGGATCCTCTACTATTGAATGCGCATCTTCTGGTATATTGCTAAAGCCATAATACAAGTTGGTATCATAGGTTACATCTTCTTCATGCCAATCTAATAGCTGCGCTTTTCCTTCTTTATAAAAAATATTATTCCAACATACCATAGGTCCATGATCATTGGAGAAAATCTTTGTATCTAAGTGTTCTCCTATGTAAAATGTATTGTTATAAATATAGGCCGGTTCTTTATTTGAAGTCATAAATAAACAACGTCTATCATTTTGGCTAATATTGTATCTCACCACTGAATCAATGGTATTGTCTTGGCATACAAGCATAAAGCCACCTTCATTGTCATGGCTATAATTGTACTGATAAGTGGTCCCCCATGAGAAGTCACAGTCATAAGCCTGACCATCTCCATTAAGATAGGTGCCAAAAGCTTCATTATACTGGAATAGAGCTCTATAGCACTGCCATGGCCATATGGCTGCATTATACATGAGATTAGGGTCTGACTGTGTCCCAATACTTGCTTCTTGAGATACATTATGCTCAATAAGTGGTTCATAACAATATTGAGGAACAATAGCATCCCCACCTGAACGCTCTACATAGTTATTTCTAATGAGCACTTCTTCATGCATATATTGCTTTAACTCTTCTGGTGTATGATAACTTAAATTACTACTTAGTCCTAGGCACTTTGTAGAGCCCACAGATATACCTGTTCTGGCTACATCTTTGACATAGCAATTTTGAACGCGTACGTCTTTAAACTTAATAGGTCTATCCTGATCTGTAGCAAAAATATTATAGTAGATACCTCCGTTATGTCCATCTTTCGTCGTTGCATCACCATTTACATCATGTACATAGAGATGATTAAGATAAAGGTGCTCCAAAGCATTTCCTTCTGTCTGATCAAAGTCATCATCCCCGCTTACCATAACGCCAGTTCGCCCTGCTAAAGGCTCTTCTCCCTTGTTAGTGATTTCTAAATGATTCACTTCCCAAAAGCTTACATTATGAAGCCATAGAGTATAAAGGACTTTACCCTCTCCTTTTATCAGTGGTCTTATATGCGGCACACCTACCTTTAACTTACCCTCTTCATAAGTATAGTTATCTATCACAATAGGTGCCCCTACTTGTCCACTACCTCGCACCTTCAGTCCACCGCACCATGTGCCATGTGCTTCAAATAAAATTTTATCTCCTGGCTTAAATGACTGTGCATTGATAGGTTCTAATGTCTGCCATGGCCTATCTACACTTGTCCCTTGATTGTTGTCACTTCCCTTATGACTATCTACATAATAAATTGTACCCTGTACCTTCTTCTCCATTTTTCCCTCTCCCTAAATCTATTATTTAATTTGCAATTCTTCTTTCCATAATCACTACATCATGCCATTTGCCATTATCCATCTGGCCGAATCTTTCCCTGTAACCTACTTCTCTAAAGCCGCATTTCTTATGTAAGGCTATACTTGCTTCATTTTCTCTTATAATTAGAGATTCAAGTGTCCAAAATCCTTCTTTCTCGGATTCCATAATAAGTTTTTCAAGTAAAGCAGAAGCTATGCCCTTACCTTTGTAGTCTTTATGAATATAAATACTAAGTTCTGCTACACCTCTATAGACATAGCGCTCAAAGGATTGGCTTATAGCTACAAATCCTACTACTTTATCTTCTTCCTTTGCTACAAATCTGCAGCTTTGAATATGTCCTTCATCCCACACTTTATAAGTAGGGACTTCTGTTTGGAAAGTAGAGATTTTTGTATCAATACCTTGCTTATAAATATCTGCCACACCTGACCAATCTGTCTCTTTCATTTCTGCTATATGATAAGTCACGAACATGTACTCCTTTTATTTATATACTAAAATATTTTTAATATTTGATTCATTATAGAGTTTTATAGGCACCTAGTCAATATGCTATAATAGAGTTATCTAAACTAATTAAGATAGGAGCTACTCATATGAAAAAAGCTTTTCTTATTGCCTCTATCAGCCTCTTTTCTCTCTTTACTTTAGTTGGCTGTGGCAAATCCCTTTCTGACCGTGAAATCTCTAGACTTTATAATACTGACAATGGTCCTCGCTACGTTGTTGTTATTGAAGTAAAACAATCTCACTTAAGCCTTGATATTAATGACCATATTAAAGATTCTATGAATAAAGTGGAGATTGCTATTCCTGTCGATAAACAATTCTACGATGATGTAGAAAAAGGGGACAAATTAAATGATGATTTTAGACTTGGTTCTCTTATGACTTCTGGAAGCGTTGGAACTTGGGACATTAAAATTAAGGATAAAATGATCCTCGAATAATTAGGACTAGTTTTTCAACATTTTTTTCGCTATACTGGACATATTCAATCGAATAACATCATACATTTAAGCAAAGACATTTTAGGCGCTACTTTAGCTTAATAGGGAAACGTGTGATACACTGCAGCCCCCGCTACTGTAGACGAGGACTTCTTATTCGTAAGGCTTACCTTAACCACTGTACTTTTTGTATGGGAAGGTGAATAAGAGGGACGATGCGTCAGCCAGGAGACCTACCTAAAATGAGAATTACCCTTTCGGTGGGAAAGGAGGTAATATGTATTTTGTGCTTTTTTTGTTATGCACAAATATACATAAGCTCTCCTTCGGGAGAGCTTTTTTTATTGCCTTCCTTCTTGCGATTTAAAACTCAACAAAGAAGGAGACTGATTATGTCAAAAAAAGCTTTACTTGTTGTGAGCTTCGGCACTAGCTATGAAGACACACGAAAAAAAACAATCGAACCTTGCGAAAATCTACTACGTAAAACCTTTAAAGATTATGATTTCTTTAGAGCCTATACCTCACAAATGATTATTCGCAAGCTTGCTTCTAGGGACGGGTTATATATTGATAATGCTTCCCAGGCCCTACAGAAAATCTATGAAGCTGGCTATGATGAGGTGCTGGTTCAATCTCTACATATTATTTGCGGAGAAGAATATGACAAACTTAAAAGGCAGATTGAACCTTTTAAGGCGAAGTTTAAAAAACTCAATTTTGGCAGACCTCTTCTAACTACTATTGATGATTACAAGGCCGCAGCTTCTGCTACTTTAAACAGTTTATCTGAGCTTAAAGAACATGAAGGTGTAGTCTTTATGGGACATGGCACTTACCATGAGTCCTTTTCTGCCTACTGTGCTCTAGAATATATATTCCAGCATTTAGGCGCGCCTATTTATGTGGGTACTGTAGAAGGCTATCCTACACTTGACGAAGTACTTTATAAACTTCAAAAAGACAGTATAACTCAGGTTTACCTCGCACCTTTTATGCTTGTCGCAGGTGACCATGCCATCAATGATATGGCTGGAGATGAAGAAGATTCCTGGAAGGTTATCCTATCACAACATGGAATTCATTCTAAAATCTTGTTACAAGGCCTTGGTGAAAATAAAGAAATTCAAAAGCTCTTTGTAAATCATGCCTTAGACTGCGTCAATTCATTTTAAAATTTATCATAAAAGGGAGATGTAATCATGAAAAGAAAGTTACCGATTTTTGCAGTATTTTGCTTTGTAGCAGGATTAGTCACTATGAATACACAGGCTATGCATATTATGGAAGGTTTCCTTCCTGTAGGTTGGAGTATTTGCTGGGGGATTTTATGCTTGCCATTTTTCATAGCAGGTATTATTTCTATGAAAAAAACGCTTCAAGACGACTCTAAAGCCAAACTCGTACTCGCTATGGCCGGTGCCTTTGCCTTTGTACTCTCAGCACTGAAAGTTCCTTCTGTAACAGGAAGCTGTTCTCATGCCACAGGTGTAGGTCTTGGCGCCATTCTCTTTGGTCCTGCTGTAATGGTAGTCATTGGGACTATTGTTCTGCTCTTCCAAGCCTTACTTCTAGCTCATGGTGGTATTACTACACTGGGCGCTAATGTATTTTCTATGGCTATTGTAGGCCCTTTTTCAGCTTATTTAATCTATAAATTACTTCGCAAGACTAAACTTCCAGAGTGGTTTGCTATTTTCTTAGCAGCTATGCTAGGAGACCTTTTAACCTACGTTATGACTTCCATCCAGCTTGCCCTTGCCTTTCCATCTCAAACGGGTGGCTTCATGGAATCACTCCTTAAGTTCTTAGGTATTTTTGCTATGACTCAAGTACCACTTGCTATCAGTGAAGGCCTTTTAACTGTTGTTGTAATTAACACTCTTAAAAAATATAGTGAAGAAGGTCTCATTAGTTTAGGCAGACTTTCAAAGGAGGATGAATGATGTCTGAGAAAAAAATGAATATCTTACTTATTGCACTGGTTGTGATTATTAGCTTTGCTCCTTTATTCCTTGTAAAAAATGCAGAGTTTGGCGGAGCCGATGGTGAGGCTGAAACAGCTATCACAGAAATCTCTACAGACTATGAACCTTGGTTCGAGCCACTTATCTCTCCTGCTAGCGGTGAAATTGAAAGCCTACTTTTTGCTCTTCAGGCTACTTTTGGTGCAAGCATTCTGGCTTATGGCTTCGGCTATTTAAAAGGCCTTAGTAAAGTTAACCGAGATTAAATGATGAAAGATATTGATAAATATGCCTATATTTCCTCCTTAAGACCTCTTGATCCTACCCAGAAAGTTCTTCTCACCTTTCTGGTCCTTATAACCTGTCTTTGCTCAAGCTCTATTGTAATGTTTTGCTTTGTCATCGCCTTAATGGGTTGGATTACTATTTATAAAGGTCATACCGCCATGAGTTTATACCTTAAACTCATGGCTATCCCCCTTACCTTTTTAATATTAAGTATTCTTACTTTATTATTTGAGTTTTCCAGTGATGCCTCTGTTTATTTAGTATCACTTCCTATAGGTAACTTTTATGTGGGCATTACAAGTTCTAGCTTACAAACAGTGTGCATACTGTTCTTTAAGGTATTTGCAAGTGTAAGCTGCTTATATTTTTTATGCTTATCTACTCCTATGACAGATATTCTACGGGTATTTGAGAAATTTAAATGTCCAGCCTTTCTTATAGAAATGATGAGCCTGATTTATCGTTTTATCTTTGTTCTTATTGATACAGCTTTTACTATGCATACTGCGCAGGCCTCAAGACTTGGTTATAAAAGCTTTAGATTAGGTATTAAATCACTGGGCATGCTTCTAAGCACTATTCTTATCCGCACACTTAAGATGAATAACAACCTCTATACTGCTCTGGAATGCCGAGGGTATACAGGCTCTTTAAAGGTCCTTAATGAAGATGCTTATAAAAAGATTAACTATCTTTATTTTGTTATACTTGAAGTCATCCTCCTAGGCCTTATTGTACTTGAAAATTTCTTACTTTGGAGGTAGCACTATGTCAGAAAACATTATTATGGAGACCAAACAGCTCTGCTTTAACTATCCTGACGGTACCCCCGCTTTAAAGGACCTATCTATACAAATTAAAAAAGGTAAAACTACAGGCATCCTTGGTGGAAATGGAGCAGGTAAATCTACTTTATTTCTTAATTTAAATGGTATCTTAAGACCTACTTCTGGTCAGGTCTATCATAAAAATCTACCTATCTCCTACTCCTCTAAATCTCTTAATCAACTTAGACAGTCTGTAGGTATCGTATTTCAAGACCCTGACACCCAACTTTTCTCAGCTAGTGTGTATCAAGATGTCTCCTTCGGTGTAGTCAATCTAGGTATTCCTGAAAGTGAAGCGCGCCTTAGAACAGAGAATGCTCTAAAACGCACAGGTACCTATGAGCTCCGACAAAAACCTACCCATAGCTTAAGCTACGGTCAGAAAAAACGCGTTGCCCTAGCAGGCATTATTGCTATGGAACCTGAAGTGCTTATTTTAGATGAACCTACAGCGGGACTGGACCCTCAAGGCGTTAGTGAAATCATGCAACTTATTCGCAAGCTTCAACAAGATTTAGGGATTGCAATCATTATCGCTACCCATGATATGGACCTTGTACCTATGTACTGTGATTATATTTATTTGCTTAATCAAGGTGAGATAGTAGGATATGGCTCTCCTGATGAAATTTTTAGCCAGCCTTCTCTACTTCGCCAAATTCATTTAAGACTCCCTCGCATCGGGCACCTTATGGAGCTCCTCAAGGTCAAGGATGGTTTTCCTATTGAGGACTTACCCGTCTCCATCTCCCATGCCCGCAAGGAACTTAGTCGCATCTTTCACTTAAAATAAAAGCGTACTGCATTCGTATTTGCAGTACGCTTTTATTTTTGCTCTTTTCATTTTATCTAAGTATAAATCTAAAATTATATTGAAAATATTTTTATAATCTATTAGCCTGTGAGTATACTTATATAAATTTTTAAATTCTAGCCAACCTTTTTCTTATTTTTCATACTTAATGATTATCAAAACGTTTTGTAGAGGTGAATGATGGATGCAATGATTACTAAGCAGCTAATTGAAACAACCTACATCTTTTGCTATAACCGCTTATATAATAAGCAGGATGCAGAAGATTTGGCTCAAGAAATATTATGCGAAGCTCTAAAAGCTATACGCTGCGGAAAGAATATTACTCATTTTTATTCTTGGTATTGGAAAATGGCACATAATCGCTACGCCACTTTTCTTTCTCTTCGTACGCATCAGGCTGTATCTCTTGAGTCTTATGAAGGCATAGTAGCTACTTCTCTCGCTCTGGAAGAAGGGCTTATTAGCCAAGAGGAATACGCTGAACTTAATTATGCTCTTTCACGTCTTGGGGCTATTCATCGCGAAATCCTCATTCTCTTTTATCTAAAAGAATATTCTATTTCAGCTATAGCTGAAAAACTCAGTATTCCTATAGGTACTGTAAAAGGACGTTTATTTGATGCTAGAAAAAATTTGAAAGAGAGGTTAGAAACTATGAATAATACAGGTACTTTTGCTTATGCACCTTCTACACTTAGGTGGTTTGGAGGTTATAACGCCTGCAAGCATGATGATTATATGAATAACTTAATTGCTCAACAAATCCTTATTCTTTGCCGCATGGAAGCCAAATCTATAACTCAAGTAGGCGATGAAATGGGCGTTGCCCCTGTTTATTTGGAGCACTTTTTCCATGAATTACTTGACCGTAGACTTTTGAAGGAAGCTACGAAAGGTAAATATCTATCTGATATCTGCGTCTTTCCTCAACAGCCTTATACTTATGCGGATGCTATTGCAAAGAAAGTCTTTTTAGAGCATAACATTGGCAAAGAAATAGTGGATATTTTATATAGCCTAAAAGACCAAATTTTATCCTATAACTTTTATGGCAACCATTTTTCCTATGAATATCTTATGTGGATTCTCATTGTATATGCTTGTCATTCTGTAAGTATTCATGCCACTGCAATCTATAATAAAAAATATGAAAACAAAATTCCTAGAAATAATGGTAAAGATTTTCGTATTACTGCTAACTTTATAGAAAATGGTGAGGAAATTGACTATTCCTGCTATGAAAATGTTAAGTCTGTTAGTTGGTCAAACATTCATAACCATTTTGCTACATGCGAGTTTGGAACTGTAGAATATATTGATGATTTCCAGCAAAGTCCTTTCCCAGATCGTACCTCTTGGATTAATGGAAACAACATTTCTCTCCTTCTTCAGCTAGCTCAAAATCCTAATTTAGAACTTTCACCTCATGCTGAAGAAATAGTTGCCAACTTTATTCAACAAGGTCTTGTAGCCAAGGTAAATGGTACGCTTCAAGTCCAAATTCCTATTATGAATTCTAGTACTGCAAAAGAGCTTGAAAAGCTTGTGTATCCCGCACTCGCCCCTATTGCAGCAAAGTATGAAAAGGAAATTTCAAAAAGTGTAGAGGAGATCTTACTTCCTTATGTAAGAAAAGATTTACTTGAAGAATTTGTTCATTGGAATATGAGCATATTCCTCCAACCTACAGGCATAGCTTTCCAATATGCTCTATGGGACGCAGGTATTTTACCTAAACCTGAAGATTTCCATGCCTCAGCCGCAGGCCTTTGGATAAAATTACATTCTTAGACGATTCTAAAACTCTATAAAAAAAGAGATATACCAAGTTAGTTCAATGAACTCATTTTGGTGTATCTCTTTTTGCTTCTTCCTATCTACCTTATCTCTCTTACAAACTTCTCCATTTGCTTTAATTCTTTCGTCTGGCGCTCTATCATTTTAGTGGCAATTTCCTGTACAGTAATATTAGAACTATACTGCACAAACTGCTCGGCTAATTTATTGGTTGCCTTATGACTTGCTATCATCTGAAGCAGATAAGCTTTATCTACATTTTCTGTGCAATCTGCTTCTTCCATTTCTTTAAGCATTTCACTTATAATACCCTCATATTGAGCTAGATACTGTGCTTCTTTCTCCTTATCGACTAGCTTTTCTTTCTTAAGTTGTTTGATAAGGAGCTCCATCTGATCTTTTCGTTTATAATGCGTACGTTTAATACCTCTAGCAAACTGCCAAATAACGGGATTATCTCCATTAGTTAACTCATTTTCTACCATGGCCAAGGTCCCTTTGTGGTGACTACTTAGCTCATAGAGAAAATCTATGGTGACATCTCCTGTTTTAGGAGCTTTTGTTAGCTCCTTATGCATGGTCTTTAGTATTTTTCCATATGTTTTTGTATAAGCTTCATAATTTTCTTTAGGTCGGTCTTTAGCATAGCTTACTGTACTAATGACCATCAAACTAAGTAAGATGATTGCGATTTTTTTCATAGGTATGTTCATTATAGTTTGCTCCTTATAACTAATATACCTGTTTATTATTCGCTAGATGTCGTATTGTATACCTGTAATTGTTTCTGTTTCATTATCAAAAATAGTTAAAGCTAATGTTTTAAGGCCAGAACAAGGTGCATTCTTCAATTTAATATTAAATTGATCATTTTCTTTTTTGATTTCAACCTCTGTTATGTGGCTCTCTAGCTGTACCTGTCTGTCCGTCCCATTATCTTCATAGTAAGTATGGTGACATGCTTCTTTGTAGTAAGCAATTCCTGTTAAGTTCGCCATATCTAGATCTTTTGTACTATCTGCTGCCGCTCCTAATAAAAGCATATGCCCCGGTCTTACAAAGAGAATGAGATGGTCCATATCACATGCTATATAGTGGTGGCCTTTAGCCATCTTAGTTAGTGTGTAAGTTTTCTCATCCTCAAAAGTAACAAGCAGCATATCTTCTGGTAAATACACATAACGTCCAGTCTTATTTTGCTCATATACAGGTGCAATCATAAGACTGTCTCCTACTAAAAGCTGGTCTTCCACTTCTCTTACATACTCATCTTCATATTCAAAGGCAAGTGGCTTAAAGTACATGCCACCCTGTAAAGCAGCTTTCATATACTCGCTGTATAAGTGTGGAATTAGTGCATAACGTAATTTAATCCATTTTTTAAGCCTTTCTGTATGCTCAAAAGCATAAGGCTCCTGTTGTCTTGTCCATGCTGCTGTATGGTTACGTAAAAGTGGTGTAAAGATGCCAAACTGAATCCATCTTGTTAAAAGGTCTTCTGTTGTATTATCGCTAAATCCACCTACATCTGCCCCACTATATAGGAACCCGCACATATTAAGAGAAGGCATCATCTTAATATTAAGCAGTAAATGGCTCCACCAAGAGCGGTTATCGCCTGTCCATATCCCTCCATAACGATGCATACCTACATAAGATGCTCTAGAAAAGAGTAGTACCCTTTCTGAAGGTCTTAGCTTTTCAAAAGCTTCCCCTGCTGCCCTTGTCATATTGTACCCATATAAGTTATGAACATCATAGTGTCTGACACATTTGCCATCCATGTTGTGATGCATTTCTTTAAAGTATTCCTCTTTATTCATGATTTGACTAAAGCTATCTTTAATACCGAAGAATGTGCCAAGGTCAATATTCTTATCCTTACTTTCCTCTACCTTATGCATAGCCTGTGCCATAGCTCTTGGTGTATAGAAAATAGCTGGTTCATTCATATCATTCCAAAAGCCATCAATCCCTTTATCCATAAGGTATGCATAATGCTGACCAAACCATTCTCTTGCCTTACTATTTAAAAAGTCAGGAAAATGTACCTTTCCAGGCCATACTGCACCTTCAAAGATATCCCCCTTTTCATCCCTTACAAAGAAGTCCCCTGCTACCCCTTCTTCATAAATATTGTAACCTTCTTCTACCTTTACCCCGGCATCAATAATAGGAATGAGTCTAATGCCATCCCCTTTAAGCTCTGCTACAAGCTCTTCAAAATCTGGGAACTTCTCACGATCTATAGTAAAATCCTTAAGCCTCTCCATATAATCAATATCTAAATAAATACTATCTAACGGGATACCATTATCTCTAAAGCCTTTTGCTACGGCCCTTACTTCCTCATTCGTTTTATAACTCCATCTACTTTGCTGATAACCAAATGCCCATCTAGGCGGTATGTAACTTGCTCCTGTAAGCTGTCTAAAAGTCTTCACTATATCAAGAAGGGTATCTCCTTCTAAAATATATAGGTCTAAATCCATGGTTTCTGGCGTAATCACTAATTCATCTAACTGACTGTAACCTATATCAAAAGTTAACCTACCAGGGTAATCTATAAACAGTCCAAAAGGCTTTTCTTCTGCTATGATGATAAAGTTATGTGCAGCATATAAAGACCTTTTAGTCTCTGTATGCATATCATCATCAGAGCAAAAACTTTCATAAATCCATCCTCTTTTATTAATGCCCCTTACACTTTCTCCTAAACCATATACAGGTATGTCCTTTTGCAGTTTATATTTAAAACTTTTGCCTTCTAAAGCTAAATATGATAGATTCTCTCCTACTTTTATATTACCTAATACAACTGCATCTGTTTCAATAGGCTGCCCATAAGTATACTTGATTATTTTTTCATCTAATTCCATATGCTTCATCCTCTCTACTCTATATTTTTAATGCACTTAGTATAACATAGTTAGAATGTTATAAAAACACTATAATTAACAGAATAAAAACCAAGCTTACTTTCCTTTAGCTTGGCTTTACTCACTTTATCTCTTATTTACTTAAAACTAATTTATTTACAAGCCCTATGGAGTTAGTGGCATAGATTCTAAAATTAAAATAACGCTCTAAAGTAGTCATTTTTTCAGATACAGCTGTTTGTGTATTAAGTAATTTTAATTCATGTAACGAACTTCTCATATAATTGACTGCATTGAGCAATAATAATATATCCCTTTCTGAAAAATCTTCACTTGTAGTATTTCCTACTTGATCTGCTAGTTCTTTCCTTACTGTATTTAATACATCAGATAGAATCTTAATTTCATTATCATTTGCCTCTTTACTTGTTCCCTCTCCATCAAAAATAATCCTAGGTGCTAAAGTAAAAATGCGCCCTTGAATAAGGTTCAATGCATCAATATACTTCTCAATAGCTGCTATATGTCCAGCACTAGCCATTTCGCTAGCCTGAATTGGTACTCTTATAAGTAACATAACTGCTAGTAACATAGTTAATACTACTTTTATTTTAGATTTCATCATAATACTCCTATCTTTTTTGATATAGAATTATCATGTGAAAAATAAACTAGAATTATCCTTTTTAAAAATAAATTCATCTATGATAAGAGGTTTATTGAATACATTTAGATGTTGTTTATTTACCTTAGATACATCTAAATTAAAAAATTATAAAAAAATTGAAGAATTTCTAGTACATAGGACTATATAGTATATGTAAAATGCAAACACATCCTAGGTAGTAGATGCATCTTACACATTGTGAGCAAGATAGTTCTAATGCTAGTCCCCCTTCTAGCTCTAGCTACTACTGCTTACACCATACCATAGGCATGAATTGTGGCAGCAAGCTTATGGTTAAACCTACGCCAAGTAACTACATTAAGCATCTGGCAGTAGATTAAGAAGCTACCAGCCTATCTTGCAGCAACCTCATACGTTCTACGTGCTACCTCCTAATTCACCTTTATATATGTATAGGCATCCCTATAAACGGTGGTTACGGACAATACCCACCTACAACCTATGACTAGCCTATAGAAAAGCCCTCCACTTCCTAGTCTTAAGCCTCTCTACTTAACCCGTTACAGGCTAACTTATGCCACACAAAAAGCCAAGTTAAATACAGTCTATTTTAAGGGGGAGACTGTATTTAGCTTGGCTTTTATTATTAAAATAGCGCTTTAACCGCAATAATTACTAGAATCAAGCCTCCTAGTATCTCTGCCTTTCCACCTAGTAAACTACTTACCTTTTTACCTGCAAAAATAGCTATAAGGCAGCATATAGCTGTTGTTAGCATAATAATGCTTACTGCTGGAATGATACTCACCTGCATAGCACTAAAACCTATACCAACTGCAAAAGCATCAATACTCGTTGCTATAGCTTGAATAAATAACGTTTTATAAGTAAGTACTTTCCCTTCTGATTCTACACCTTCTTCTGTTTTTGCCTCTTCATCATCTTTATGACCTAGGTTATCCTTAATCATTTTCCCTCCGATAAAACCTAAAATCACAAAGACTAATATATTCGCATACTTACTAATCACATCTGCAAATAGTCCCCCTGCAAAGTAACCGATAAGTGGCATAAGCCCCTGGAATACACCAAAGAGAATAGGCATTGCTAGTGTTTTTGCTTTAGTAGTGTTCTTATAGGCCATACCATTTGCCATGGATACTGCTACCGCATCCATACTAAGACCAAGTCCGATTAAAATAATTTCGATAAACCCCATTCTTTCCTCTCCTTTTTACCACAGATTTATGCTTATTTTAGACAAAAAATAAAAGACCCATGTATGGCAAATAAACCATACATGAGTCTTGTTCTTTAAGACAAGCCAGATTACTACGTAATCATTATGTTGACTTGCCACTTATATCAATAAGCAAACTACTCCCTCATGAAGTAACTATTTTCATTATAAACAATTAAACTTTTAAAGTCAATTAACCTACCTAGCTTAGAAAGACACTTACGAGAATAAGTGCTATACCTGCAATACCCATAATCACTGCAAAGTTAGATCCTTCCTCAAAGCGTTCTAAGTTCTCTTTAGCATATTCATAGCCTCTGGTACTACCAGAACTTCTAGCATGGAGATAACGCATATCTGTCCTACTTGAAACATTACCTCCCAGACTTAACAAGCCAATACACATGACAATAAGCCCTGCCCCTAAAAGTACTGTAGTTACACTAAATGTCATAAAGAAACTGGCGATACCAATAACAATACCTATTATTAATGCAAGTAATAATCCTTTTAATAAAATCCCTAACAAGGCTTTAATCATCTGCTTCATACACTCCCCCTATGAAAACATCTTTTTAATCTCCTCATACTTTTCACTTGTAATGAGTGCATCTTTGTCGATATCTTTAAACTTCACAATATAAGTCCATCTGCCGTAAGGCAGGATTTTTGTAATCTGTGATAGGTTAATAATATAAGATTTATGACTTCTGATAAATTGATCCTTATCTAGCTTTTCTTCTATATCAGATAAGCTAGCTGAAGTAGTAAAACTGTCTTTTTGAGTATAGATAACTGTACTATTGTCTTCTCTCTGAATGAGTATGATATCATTAATCGTAACAAAACTCATACTCTCTTTACTCTTTACAAGAAGCTTTTCAAGTCCTTTTTCATATCTGACGATCTTATCCATAGTCGGTTTTTCATCTGGCTTTTGAAGGTCTTTAATACGCTCTAATGTATGGTTGACACGTTCTACATTGAAAGGTTTAATAAGGTAATCAAAAGCATATACTAAAAAGGCTTCTGGCATATACTCACTATGAGCTGTAGCAAAAATAAGTTTTGCCTTAGGATTAATGTCCGCCATAATGCTACCGCAGCTTAATCCATCACCTTCTCTAAGCTGAACATCTAAGAAGACCACATCGGGCTTAAGCTTATTAAATAGCTTAATACCTTCTATACTATTGTCACATTCTCCTACTATGCTGAACCCTTCATTTTTTTCTATAATCTTTCTTACCAGTGTTCTTATCCCAACCTCATCTTCTATTAATAAGACTTTTATACTCATTATCTATAGCTTGATCTCCTTCTATTTCTTTTCTTACATACTGGGGTTCCAAGTAGTTCAGATAACACCATAGCTTCCTGCCAATAAGTTCTTTCAACTTCTACTGGCTCCTGCGCAGTATTTCTAGGGAGCTCTTCATAGGCTGGTCTTGGACGTTTCTCTACAGGCTGCGCTTTTTTAGACTCATCTTCTCCTCCATGATAAATATCATGTGCCCCTTGCTTTTTGTGTTTCTTTTTCTTTTTAGTAGATGATTTTTTAGAGAATTTAACAGGCATGTTGTTCATACCTGTTAATAGCTTTTGATTCATCTCCATCAATTGTATTTCTCCCCCCGTGACGAGGTTACTCATGGCATTGAAATTAAGATTGTTTTTGGCCATCCTTACCACCTCCTAGTGGCATCTTTCCAGTTCCTGTTGTTGAGATTGTCTGACGCATTTGTGTATCTGCACTAATGTTTTGGAGGTCATAGTAGTCCATAACACCCATTTTACCTTCTCTTAAAGCATAAGCTAATGCTTTTGGTACTTCAGCTTCTGCTTCTACAACGTAAGCACGCATTTCTTGCTCTTTAGCTACAGCCATAGCTCTTCTTTCTTCTGCTTTAGCCTGTGCAATATTTTTATCAGCTTCTGCTTGAAGAGTTTGAAGGTGTGCACCAATATTTCTACCTACATCAATATCTGCAATATCAATTGAAAGAATTTCAAAGGCTGTTCCTGCATCTAAACCTTTTCCTAATACCATTTTTGAAATACCATCTGGATTTTCTAATACTTCTTTATGTGATACAGAAGAACCTACTGTTGTTACAATACCTTCACCGATTCTAGCAAGTACTGTTGCTTCACCAGCACCACCTACTAATCTTTCAAGGTTAGCTCTTACTGTTACTCTTGCTTTAACAAGAAGTTCAATACCGTCTTTAGCTACTGCTGATACATTTGGTGTTTCAATAACTTTTGGGTTAACACTCATTTTTACGGCTTCAAGTACATCACGCCCTGCAAGGTCAATAGCTGCTGCCTTTTCAAAAGGAAGCTCAATACCAGCACGTTCTGCGGCAATCAGTGCATCTACCACTCTATCTACATTACCACCAGCTAAGTAGTGCGCTTCTAGCTGATTAACGCTAAGACCAATACCTGCTTTAGTGGATTTAATAAGTGGTAATACAATACGGTTTGGTATAACTCTTCTAAGTCTCATACCAATTAAGTTGAAAATACTTACTTTAACATTCGCTGCCAGTGAGGAAATCCAAAGCCCTACTGGTACAAATACGAAGAAACCTATAATTAATAAAGCTACAATACCAATGATAATAACACTTCTAATAACACTATCCATTTATCTCTCCCCTTTATCTTATTATTTTACTTTTACAACGAGTTTTGAACCTTCTACTTTACAAATTACAATTTCAGTACCTTTTAGTACATATTGTCCTTCAGATATAATATCAAAGTTCACACCGTCAAAACTTCCTACCCCAGAAGGTCTTAGGTCAGTTAGTGCAATACCTTCCTTCCCTAATAAGTACTCTAAGTCTGATGAGCTAATATAACCTTCTGTCTTCTTCTGTTCATCTGTTAGAATAATAGGTTTTACAAGCTTGCCCTTTGCAAGTAACCAGAGCATAATACCCAGCATAAGCCCCAGAACAGCTAAAATACATAGGGTCATAATGACACCTTCTTCTATGGTATCTGCTGTTAAAATGACACTTATACCAAGACAAATAGTACCCACTATCCCTGGTACAGATATACCTGGAGCCGTCAGCTCGATGCCTATTAGAACAAATCCTACAATAAGTAGAATGATACTAAAAAGTGTAAGTCCATCTAATAAACTTATCAGCATCTTATCCTCCTCCTTCATATTTTATACTTCTATCTTATGTTTTTTAAGGCCTACTGCCTATATGAAAGCTGCCATTTATACACTTTTAGCTCTAAACTGTCAGTTTTTCCTCTCTATCCTTTGGTAACTTCACGCTAAAACAAGTTTTTCCCTCTCTAGACTCCACTTGAATAGTCCCTTTTACCGCTTCTACAATGCGCTTTGTAATATAAAGACCCATCCCATGCCCTTCTTCTTTCTTTGTAGAGTAGCCTTCTATGAAAATCTTAGGTATAGCCTCTTCTTCTATAACAGGCCCATTATTATAAATGTAAAAGGTATAATACAGTTCATCTTCTGTAATATCAATATACAAATTACGTCCATGCTCTAGCTGTTTAAGCGCAGTCATACCATTATCAATCAGATTAGAAAGCACCTTACATAGCTCCCAGCCCTCCATAGGAATATACCTTAGGTCTGACTTAACCTCTAAGTACATATCTATAGCATCTTTTTCCGCCATTTGAAGCTTTGCCTGGAGCAGGGCATTTACTGCAGGCTGCGCTGTTCTAAGAGCTTTACTGACCTTTAGAATATCCTTATATACAGGTTCCATATACTTTTTGGCTTCCTCATACTCTTCAAGCTCCATAAGTCCATAGATGACCTGAATATGATTTAAGTAATCATGTCTTTGCTCTCTTAAAGTAGAATTGAAACGTTCTAGATTTTTAATAGTTTCTGATACATCTTCTTTTTCCTTTTTATACAAAATAAAGTAGTAACCAAGTACAGATAAAGTACTATTAAACACTGTCAGTATCCCTGTTGTATAAAGGAGTACATACATCTCCTTACTCGGTGTATAAGTGATAAAGAAAATAATGATAAGAATTAAAATAATTTGAATGAGATTAATAAGAAAAGAGGCTTGTAAAAGCTTCTTAAGATTCATGTATAGTTCCCCTCTTAACTTTTAGTTTTAAAATTAATTATAGTACACTTCTAAAATTTTGTCTTCCCACGCAGCAGACATCAGCCAATCTGTTCTAGGAAATCATAGAGTTTATCTATGCCTTCTCTTATCTTAGTAGAAAATAACCCTTGCCTCTCTTCTTCAAGTCCTAAAAGAAGCTGCTGATAGATTATCCAATCTTTTTGATCCTGCTTACTTATAGAGGACAAATTCTTTTCCTGCAACGTCGCCTCAAGGTCACCTTCTATAATTTGTTTAAGAGGCACCACATCTGCAGGCTCTTCTATATAATAACCTTGTTCATGTCTATTTAAATAGACAAGCGCATACTGGTCCATCTGTTCATCTAAATAAAAATCAGTACTCATCTGTACCTTGTTATCTCTCGCGCCATCAGTAAGTATATGTGATGACTCTCCTATATAAAATCCCTTAATGACTTGATGCACTTTTACTTCCCATACCGTATCTTTTCTCCTAGAAATCTTTGTTTGGTCACGTCCTACAGGGTATTCTCCTCTATCTACAGTACCACTCTGACCTACTAGTTCTACAATAGCAATCATACCTGCCCTGTTTACTCTCTCCTGTGGTATGCTATAAATCCAACATGCCTGTAATGTTTGGGTTAGAAGAAGCATACTGATAATCATCAAGCCTATCTTTTTCATTTTATCCCTCCTTAATCGAATTTTACTGAATATTCTTATTTATATTATATCGCAATCTGCATCTATTATAAATACATATTTAAGTTATTATAAAAGCAATCCCTCTCCTACATAATATTTTGATTACCTCCATATACTACATTCAGTCTTATACAAATCTATTTCTAATCTCAAGTGTCAACCTCCAAATAAAAAAGGTTCTAGATTTTTTCTAGAACCCTTTTTCTCTTTTAAGCATTATGTTTGTAATGTTTTTTAATAGGTTTTGTTACGCTCCAATGACATTTCATTCCTTTAGGGAAAATCACATAGTCTCCAGCTCCAAATGGATAAGCTTCACCATTATAAGTAACAGTTGCTTCACCTTCTAAAATAAGACAAACCTCTTCTTCTTCAAAATCCCATTCAAATTCTGAAACTTCGCAGCTCCAAGTTGGACAGTTTTTCATTTCTTGTTCTTCTTCCGGGCTAGGTTTTCTCACAATAACAACCATTTTCTCTCCTCCTTTCTAGCATTCTCTTTTTTATTATGGTTTATTTCTCTCAAATTAACCCTTTTAATTTTTAATTATCTGTATATTGCATTTATTAGTTTAGAATTTTATATTATAATTTACATAATTTATATATAGGAGGTATTAAAAATGGGGATACAAACAAAGAGTTTAAAAGAAATAAATTTAAGTGACTTTATGCTACCTGCTCCAGTAAATGGCGGATTTAGAATGGAAGGCTACTGGGTATGGTGTGGCAGTGTTGTGAAAGGAGAGGATAACAAATATCATATGTTTGCTTCAAGATGGAGTAAGCATTTACCCATGCATCCAGGTTGGCTCGTAGGTTCAGAAATAGTTCGTGCTGTATCTGATACACCAGAAGGACCCTATGTATTCCAAGAAGTTGTCTTAGATAGACGTGGGCCACAGTATTGGGATGGTAGATCAACACATAACCCTATGATTATAAAGCATAAAGATAAATACTTACTTTATTATATGGGAACTACTCATCCATTTAGCGAAACCTTTACTAAAGAGCAGCTACAATTAGGTGGAGATGTACATATTTTAACGTGTTCTAACCAAAGAATAGGCCTTGCTATCTCCGATAGTGTCTATGGTCCATGGGAAAGATTTGACACACCTATCTTAGATACAAGGCCTGATTGTTTTGATAACTTTATGGTAAATAATCCAGCACCTATTGTAAGTGCAAATGATGAAGTCCTTATGGTCTATAAATGTATGGGTTACAAAAAGGATTTAAATCAAAGGCTCCTCTTTGATTTTATGAAAATGAGTGTAGCCACTGCACCTCATTATAGAGGACCATATGCTTCTGTCTCTCATGAAGTTATCTTTGATCCAAAACAATTTAATCTAGAAGACCCATTTATCTGGCAAGATGAAACTGGTGAATTCTTTATGATTGCTAAAGATATGGATGGCCGAACATGTACGGAAGCTAGAGGAGGTATATTCGCTTCCTCCAAAGATGGTTTAGAATGGGAACTCCATAAAAACAAGCTATCTTACTCTAGAAAGGTGCTTTGGGATGATGGCGTAGTACGCACTATGGGTAACTTAGAACGTCCTTTTATTCTATTTGAGGCTGGCAGACCTACACATATGTTTTTTGCTACATCTGATGGCATAGAAGGCCTATCAGACTGCAAGAATACATGGAACATGGTTATCCCACTTCGCCCTATTTCCTAATCTAAAGTTTGGTATTATTCTTCTTTAATTTATGATAAAACTTAACCTCTACTTCTGATAAGTCCTGTTCTTCTTTCATGCCTCTTATGGAGTAAAGGTAAAATACAATCTGTCTTACAATGACAGGCACTGTCATCATCATCATGAGGCATACCATTTTACTAAGACTTATATCAATAGCTTCAGTCTGAAATACCATTCTAAATAAGTTCATAAAAATTTCTAAAGCTACTGTAAAAACAATGGCTAACCAACAAAGTGTTTCTAAAAAAGTTTCAAAATGAAGCTCCTTAAGGTAGTTACTTTGCTCTTTAATTTTAATGACCTCTTCTGTAGATTCCTCATTTCCTTTTTGTTTATTAAACTTCTTCATCCATCTTTTAAAAGGCTTAGATGGTGCAATCATTTGCACCATCAAGCATCCTACAATAATACCTAATAGTGCTAAAAGCGTACTGAAGTTAAGGTAACTTGCGATGTTATAACTTTCTGGATACATGGCGAAAAGGATACTGTTAAAGATGATACTTACAAAAAGTAACGTACACCAGTAAACTACCTTACTTCCTACTAGGCTAATTTTCTGTCTGAATTTGTGCTGCATAGTAAAAACAGTAAGCCCTATGCAAAGTGCTAATAATTCTACAAACAGAATCATGATACATCCCCCTCTACGCTATAGTTTTGATCTATTTCATGAAGGTTTTTAATGTATTCAAGTCTCAAAGCAAGATCAGACATTTTTTGATTTGCCCAAATGATAAACTTCGTTTTAACAAGAAGATACTTTTCATCTGTATCATAATTCCCTTCTCCTGTCAGATACATCTCCTGACCTGAAAGGATGCTCGCTAAGTTAAATTGGCATAATACAGCCACGAAAGCACTATACTTGTCTAATTTTCCAAGTGGACACCACATGGAGTAACCACTTTCAATGCCTTCTGGAATAATCTCAAAGTGCTTAAGGAAGCTCTCAAGCGCCAAAAGGGTATGGCCTAGGCGCTCATCTTCCTTACATTGTGTATCTCCTGCCATAATGGTAGCAATAAGGAGTTCTTCTATAGCCTCTTTAGACCTACCTACAATGTCTTTATTCTTCTTGGCAAAAAGAGGTGTCTTCTCTCTCCCTTGCATCAGTGCAAAAAGCAGGGTAAGCCCATCAATAAGTACGGCAAAAGCAATACAGAACCACGCCATTGCTTTTGAACTACCTGGCTCTAATAAGTTCTTAACAGGCAGTACATATAGGTTATGCATAACATATTCAGGGTCTGTTAAGCTAATTTGCTCCTTTAAATTTCCTGTTTGATTAAGGAGATAAGCCGCATTTTTAATCTCCGACTGCATCTGGGTATAGAGTGTCATGGCATCTTCTTCTCTTATGACACCATCTGGTGTAACTTGCTTTTGAATTACTTCAAGAGGCTGCATAATCACTTCATCTGTATCTCTTAAAGCTAAGAAATGATTAAGGTTCTCTTTAAACTTGGCAGATTCCTCTGCATCCAATCCACTTACACCCGTATAAAGATTGGTTAATAATGTAGAAAAGATACTTCTATCTCCTTCTCCTCTCATCATGAAACCAAGAGCATAATCTTGAATAGCACTCATCTGTTTATCAAAGGCTGTCTCTTTTCCCCCAGGCGCTACAAGCTTGTACATGGATGCTACAAGTTTTTGAATCTGCTCTTTATTTGCCTCTGCTTCTATACTCTTATTAATGAACTCATCTTTGCTTTGCCCACCTAAGATAGCTTTAACTTCATTTTCATAAAGTTCATTTTTAAGATCAGCATCTTGCTTAGTAGTGTCCGTAATCATAGTTCCTACAGCAGCGTTATACTTAGCCATATCTTCATAATACTTATCTAGATTGTCTCCATAATTGTTGATATTAGGCTTTTTAATAGAACTAGTCTGAGCATTAATCTTTCCTCCACTTACCTTAATACCATTAATCTTCTCTTCAAGTACCTTATTCTCTTCTACTTGTTTAGATAGGCTACTGTAAGACTTATTAACTTCACTTACTAAATCAAATATATAGCCTTTCATTTCATTTTCTGACTGGTCTTTCACAAGCTGATACTTCTGTGTCATATTGCCATAAATCTGTTTGTAACGTTCCTCTAAATAATCCACTGGTGAATTGATGTGGTTATAAATACCTATGTATGAGAAATAGGTTGAACACGCTGTGGCCATGACCAAAATCATAACGAGCCATATCTTAAAGTGCTTTCTAATAGTATGACTCATGCAAAATACAATAAGCTGAATAGCTAATGCAAATAGAAGAGGTGCGCTTAATTTAAATGGTAAGTTGACCCCACCAAAGTAAACTTTACTCCCTTCATAAGTAGTTGATAGTGATATAACCTGTAAAAATACCGTCACAATTACTACAAGCCATGCAAGTGTATTCTGATTGAAAATAATATCTGTCCCTCTATAGTCATTTCCACGTAACATATTCTGATAAAATTGCTGCTCTTTTTTCACGCTATGTTTCTGGTAAGCTTTTTCTAGTTTAGTGCTTAGCCAAGTTCCTTTTGGCATTTTATCACCTACTTTTCATTAAAAATAACATCTCTTACCCCCTATTATAAAAGCGATTTCTTATAAAAGATCGTATGTTTTTCTTAAGGTTTCTTTGAGAATTCTTATATTTTGTTAAGAAGTATGTAGTTATTTTGTGTTTATTCCATAATTTTATGGTAAAATTTATTATATTTAAACACTCATGAGAGGATTTATAACCTATGATTACCTATAATTTAGATGGAAGCATTAACAAATTAATTTGGGAAAATGATTTAGAAATTAAATTTAGGCAAGATGAGTACAGCGGTCCAAGTGTTTTTATATGGACCAAAGAAGATAGTGAGCCTATTAAGGTTAAGTTTCACCCAGCTATTGGAAGTTTGAAAGGTACCTATAATAACCTATTCTTTGATATACATTATGAAGAAAGCGACTACCAACTAGAACTTACATTATTTGTGCAAAATCACTCTGATCATGACTTTACTCCTAAAAGGCTGGAACTCAGATTAGGTATTGATACTTATATGGAAAAGTTCCCTGACTGGGATAACCGTTTCTTCCCTACTATGATACGCTGCGAAAGCACACATGCCTGGGGATACATGCGTTCCCCAAAAGGAAGCCTACTAGCTCTTGCATCCAAAGACCCTATAGCTTCTTGGCATCATAGTTACTCCCGTGCTTACTATGACCCAGTATACAGTGATACGGGGCATCGTATTTACACAACTAGTTTGGATTTACTAAACGAAGGGCCTCTCCCTATACGTCACCCTCAATCTCTTAGTTGTATACCTGCTGGAGAATCTAGAGTCTTTCGTATATTACTTGCACATGTAGAAACAGAGAAAGAATTACTTCCTACTTTAGAGCATTACATAGGTATGGCTAGCATTCAAATGGATAAATACACTTATGAATTAGGTGAACAAGCTACAGCAACCTCTTTTGGTTCTCTCACCTTTAAGGCCCCAAGTGGAAAGGTTTATACAGATACAACTTGCGTTACGCTAGATGAATACGGTATATGGCAAGTCCTCTCATCTCACCAAGATAAGGTAAATGAGGCACTGATTTATGTACGCCAGCCTTGGTCTTACTACCTAGATGAGGCACGTAAAGCTGCTCTTACTTACGAGCAGAAAGCTGCTACGCATACAGAATCCTGGTATGGCTTTTTCTCTGCCTTCCTAGCTAGGAAGTATCATCCACAGCCTGAGCTTGATGAAGCTTTAGAGCAAAAATTTGAAGAGGTTTATCAAGTTATGCTCCATGAGGATATGCCTGTAGAGGCTGCCCTTCCAGGTCGCATCCAAAACTGGGCCCAGATGATTGGGCTCCTTGTAGATGCCTATGAAGCTACAGGCAACCTCCTTTATCTAGATAGAGCAGACAAGCTTGCAAGCCATGTTATGAAACACCAAAGTGACGATGGTGCTTACCGCTGTGGCTACGGTGTACATTATACTTGTGTCATTTACATTGCTAAGGCTATGCTTGAACTTTATCTAGCAGAAATTTCTAGAGCGGAACCTGTTTATAAGGAACGCGCTCTTATTCACTACGAAAGTGCTAAACGTGCTATAGATGATTTAGAGAAATTCAAAGACGACATACAAACTGAAGGAGAAATGACCTTTGAAGATGGTATGATTTCTTGTAGTAGCCTGCAGCTTGGCATGTTTGCTCTTATCCAGCAAGAACAAGCCCCAGATGACCACGTAGACCCTACACCTTATATCCAAGCTGCACGCTATATGTTAGATAAACACCGCTGCTTAGAGCTTACCCAAATCCCTGACTGCCGCATGCGAGGTGCTACCCTTAGATTTTGGGAGAGCATGTATGACGTTATGATTTTACAAGGCCTAATGACAAGCCCACATGGCTGGACTTCTTGGAAAAACTACGCAACTTACTACTTATATCGCTTAACAGGTGAAAAATGTTATCTTACTGACCTTATGGATACACTTGGTGCCTGCATGCAAGTTATCGACCATCAGACAGGTAAATTAAGATGGGCCTTTGCCACAGACCCTTACATAGAAGCTAACGTATTTGTTCCAGATGAAATGCACCCTGGCAAAGGCAAAATGGTTAAACAAGTTATAGGTGAACAATATATTGATATGGTATCCGATTGGTGGCATACAGATCCAGCCATGGTTAGCATGGGCTACGCCTACCCAGATAGACATATGACAGATGGTATCTACCAGGGCGGCGCCTGTGATAATGATGTCCACGAGCACTTTAAGTGCCTTGAAGAAGTTGTGCTCACCAAATCCTACATTCACCAAGAAGAAGGCGAATTGCTTCACTATAACTGTAAGATATCCCTTACAGATAACCGCCTTACCATTATGCCTTCTGAAGCACTTGTAAACGAGGTCATTATTCGCTTAGAAACACCTGTTACGCTCCACATTCCAGAGTGGAACCGTACCCTTGAACTACTCCCTGGACTTTATACAATTCAAAAATAATTAAGTTATTATCTTAGATATATTG
>JAHLFD010000222.1:0-17015 GCA_018883975.1 Candidatus Niameybacter stercoravium | reverse complement strand
GCATAATGCATGTCTTAAACCCTAATTTAGCCGCTTCTACTACACGTTTTTCAGCCATGGCTACACCTCTGATTTCTCCTGTAAGACCCACTTCACCAAATACAACAGTATGGGGATCAATAGGTGCATTTCTAAAACTTGATGCTATAGCAAGGGCTGCTGCAAGATCTAAAGAGGGTTCATTAATACGCATACCACCAGCTAAGTTCACATATACATCATAATTCCCCATATCTAGACCTGCTCTTTTTTCTAATACCGCAATTAAAATAACCATTCTATTATAATCAATACCTGTCGCTGTACGGCGTGGCATCCCAAAACTTGTAAAACTTGCGAGGGCCTGTACCTCTATAAGCATAGGTCTTGTCCCTTCTAGAGAGCAACTTACAAGAGAGCCTGCAACATCCATAGGTCTTCCCGCAAGCATAATTTCAGAAGGGTTAAGGACTTCTTTAAGCCCTACATCCTGCATCTCAAATACACCTATTTCATTGGTAGAACCAAAACGATTCTTTACTGCACGAAGTATTCTAAATGAAGCATGCCTTTCCCCTTCAAAGTAAAGTACTGTATCCACCATATGTTCTAGTACACGAGGACCAGCCAGTGCTCCCTCTTTTGTTACATGCCCTACAATCATTATAGTGATGCCATAGCCTTTTCCAAGATTCATTAGCTTATGAGTCGCCTCTCTAACCTGGCTCACACTGCCTGGTGCAGATGTAATATCATCGCAATAAACGGTCTGAATAGAATCTAATATAACAAGGTCCGGCTTAGTGTTTTTTATATGTGCTTCTATAAAACTCATATTTGTTTCTGCTAAAAGATTAAGATTCTCTGTATGAACATTTAATCTTTCTCCTCGCATTTTAATCTGAGCTACGGATTCCTCTCCTGAGATATACAGAACTTGTCTATTTTGATTACCGAGTTCTTCACAAATTTGAAGAAGCAATGTGGATTTTCCAATCCCCGGATCACCACCTACTAAAATAAGAGAACCTTTTACAATCCCACCTCCAAGTACACGATCAAGTTCTTTCATCCCTGTTGTAGTTCTTGTTTCATTCTCTATTTTAACGTCTCTAAGTTTTACAGGTGCGCTGCTCGCTGCTCCTCTTGAACTAGGTGCTGTTAAAGAAGGTTTCTTAGCTTCTACTACTTCCTCAACTAAACTGCCCCACTCATTACAGTTAGGACATTTGCCCATCCATTTTCCTGATTCATAGCCACACTCTTGACATATATATACCTGTTTAAGTTTTGCCATTCCTATAAACTCCTTTTTCTATGCTCTTTACTACTTTATCCAATTTCAATCTATACTAATCTATTTTCATGCATTTAAAAAGAGGCTGCATAACACAGCCTCTTTATTAAGCTACTTTTTTAAGAATAACATGTTTTGCTGTAGAATTTACTTCTACTGAAAAAACAACTTTACCTGAAAGGTTTGTTTTGACATGATCTACAAGCAGATCATCTATCATTAACTTATACTCTGTATTTGGCTGTATTTCTAAAGTAATTTGTGCCATTTTATTGCCTTCTACTTCGAAGCTTACGCCATCATCTGTCACCATAAAATGATGTACAGCTGTACCTGGTAATGATTCGTAAACAAGTGCACCATCTTTTTTTAGCTTTGTTACTTCATAGAATGATTTTGCTTTATAGAAACGTCCATCTACTTCAAAATCATTTACTTTTGTTTTTTCTTGTAACTCATAGTTTCCGAAACTAAGTGTGCCATCCTCGTTAAGACGAATAAGTTCTGTAATAACAGCCATTGCTAAAACCCTCCACTAAATTAAATTAAGACTATATCTATCTTTGTATTATACATGATTTACACAAAAAAGTATAGGATTATTGTCTTTTCAGTACAATTGCATCATTTTCGAATTCTACCAAAACTCTGTCTCCTTCATGAATATGACCTTCTAGTATTTCATCTGCTAGTTTATCTTCAATATGACTTTGAATCGTACGTCTTAAAGGTCTAGCACCATAAGCTTTGTCATATCCTTTTTCAGCAAGGAAGTCTATAGCCCCTTGTGTTAGAGTTAATGTAATACCTACATTTCTTGTAATACGTTCTACTAGTGTACGTATCATAAGCTCTGCAATTTCTTTAATATGCTGCGTAGTAAGTGGATGGAATACAAGTGTCTCATCAATGCGGTTGAGGAATTCTGGTCTAAACAGACGCTTCACTTCTTCCATTACATTTTTCTTCATATCTTGATAGTTTTTCTCTGTATCCACTACACTATTAAAACCTACTTTTTTAGGTTCAATAATATTTCTAGCACCTAAGTTAGAGGTCATAATAATAATCGTATTTTTGAAGTTTATACGTCTTCCTGTAGAATCTGTAATATGTCCATCATCTAATATTTGAAGTAAAATGTTAAATACATCTGGATGAGCCTTCTCTACTTCATCAAAAAGAATAACGCTATAAGGCTTACGTCTTACTTTCTCTGTAAGTTGTCCACCTTCCTCATATCCTACATATCCTGGAGGTGAACCAATGAGCTTGGATACTGTGTGTTTTTCCATATACTCACTCATATCCATACGAATCATAGCATTTTCATCACCAAACATAACCTCAGCAAGCGCTTTAGTCAGCTCAGTTTTTCCTACACCTGTTGGACCTAAGAATAAGAATGAACCAATTGGTCTATTTGGATCTTTAAGACCTACTCTACCACGGCGTACTGCTCTTGCAACAGCTTTAACAGCTTCATCTTGACCAATAACACGCGCGTGGAGTATACCTTCAAGATTTTTGAGACGCGTAGCTTCAGCTTCTGCTAATCTTTTAACCGGAATATGCGTCCAGTTACTTACTACTTCTGCAATCTCTTCTTCATTTACAATTAATTGAGCTTTTGTATGTTTAGCTTCCCATTCTACTTTTGCATTTGCAAGCTCTTCTTTAAGCTGATTTTCTTCTTGCTTAATCTCACCTGCTCTTACAAAGTTTTCATCTACTATTGCTACTTCTTTGTCATTTTGAAGTTTTTCTAACTTACACTCTATATCTTTAATTTTTTCTGGTGAAGTATAAGCTCTTAATCTCACCCTGGATGCTGCTTCATCAATAAGGTCAATGGCTTTATCTGGCAAGTATCTATCTGCTATATAACGACTTGATAGACGCACTGCAGCTTCTAAAGCTTCCCCTGTAATCTGAACACCATGATGCATTTCATATTTATCTCTAATGCCCTCTAGAATACTGATTGTTTCAAGTTCAGTTGGTTCATCTACCTGAACAGGTTGGAATCTACGTTCAAGAGCAGCATCTTTCTCAATATGTTTACGATACTCATCTAAAGTAGTGGCCCCTACAAGCTGAATTTCTCCTCTTGCAAGTGAAGGCTTTAGAATATTAGAAGCATCCATAGCACCTTCTGCTGCACCTGCTCCAATAATAGTATGAAGCTCATCAATAAAGAGAATAACATCTCCTACTGTACGTACTTCTTCTAATACCTTATTAATACGCTCTTCAAATTCTCCTCTATATTTAGTACCTGAAATCATAGAAGATAAATCTAAAGAAACAACTCTTTTAGTTTTAAGTAAATCTGGCACAATACCACTTACAATCTTTTGTGCAAGGCCTTCTACAACTGCTGTTTTACCTACACCAGGTTCCCCTACTAAGCAAGGATTATTCTTTGTACGACGAGATAAAATCTGTGTAATACGCTCGATCTCTTTTTCTCTTCCTACAATTGGATCAAACTTATCTTCTCTTGCTAGTTGTGTCAGGTCACGACTATATTTATCTAAAGTCGGTGTTAAAGACTTAGCACCTTGCATCTTTGTTTTAGCTGATACAAAAGGAGACTCTTTAACTTTGCCATCTCCTGATATAATTTCCATTAAATCTGATAACAGTCTATTAATAGGTACATTTAAAATCTCAAGTAAGCTAACAGCTACACAACCTTTTTCTTTTAAAATAGCCATAAGAATATGTTCTGTACCTGCTGCTGGTACGCCCATTTGTTTAGCGAGCGCCACACTATTTTCAAGTACACGTTTTGTACGTGGTGTAAAGTCCCTAGAAATAACCATAGTCTGGTTTCCAAAGCCCATTACTTCTCTTATCTTTTCTATAAAATCATCTTCTGTAAGACTATATTTTCTAAGTGCTGACTCAGCAACAGAGTCTTTTACATGAAGTAAACCAATAAGTAAATGCTCTGTTCCTAAATAACCATGGCGAAACTGTTCCATAATATCTTGAGCATGCTTAATGGCTTCATTTGCTTGCATTGTAAATTTTCCTTGCATGTAGTCACCTCCTGCATTTTTTAGAGTTTATTGCCACAATGAATACAATATAGTGCTTCTGTTGCATTACCTATATTACAATTTGGACAAAATTTCATCATTTTGATGCCATTTTCATCTCTTTCCATACGCACCTCTTGACCTTCTTCATTCCAAGTACTACGCACGTCTCTCTTATAGGCATCAAAACTATCTTTTTGCATATTAACTACTTCTTCTACTTCTTTTTCTAAGCGTGCAATCTCTTTTCTAAGATTTGTAATACGATTGCACAGTGCACTTTGATGCACTGGCTCTTGGCCTTCTATATAATGTTTATATTGCTCTTCACCAAGTCTTTGATAAAGTTTTTTAAGGTCGTTTTTTAAAGTTAAGATTTCACTGCGATATTTAGCTTGGTCTGCAGCTTTTTGAGTTTGGTCTACTGCTTCTTTACATGTATTTTTAATACTTGTTCCTAGTTTTCCAAATAAATCTTTCATCTTTTTACTCCTTTATTTTAGTGGTTTAATTGTATCATAAAAAAGGAGACTAGTGAACTAGTCTCGCAAAAGGCTTATGTATTTAATCCAAAACTGGCTTTAAGTCCCTTATCTACGAGTCTCATGAAATCATCATCTAGATGACAAATCTTTTCTTTGAGACGTCTCTTGTCAATGGTACGAATTTGCTCTAATAAAATAACTGAGTTCCTAACAAGTTCGTATTCTGTTGCATTAATCTCTACATGAGTTGGCATCTTTGCTTTATTGATTTTGGATGTAATAGCGGCACAAATAACCGTTGGACTAAATCTGTTACCAACATCATTTTGTACAACAAGTACTGGTCTTATACCGCCTTGTTCGGATCCAATCACGGGGCTCAAATCTGCATAAAATATATCTCCACGTTTTACTTGCACTCTACCTCACTCTCCGCGGTGTGGTCGTAATAAGACTCGACCTCTCTTTCTACTTCAAAGTATAACTTTGATAAAGATAAATTGATGGCTGCCATTTCCTGATAGCCCTTCTTCATAGTACTTATCATCTTTTTATCCGTGTAGTGATCTATAGAAGCCTTTTCATTTGCTTTTGCAATATAACTTGGATTTAACACAGCAAACCACTCCCTACTTATACCATTGCCAACTTTTTATAAGATTAAACATAAATACGTGGTACTCTTTTCCCAATCATACACATAATCTCGTAATTAATCGTATCCGTAAGTCTTGCTAATTCTTCTATTGTAACAGTCTTATCTCCTTGCGTTCCAAAAACAACAACTTCATCACCTACAGTAATATCTGGAATATGAGAAACATCTACCATAAATTGATCCATACAAATATTACCAATCACATTAGCATACTGGCCTCTTATAAGAACTCTTCCTTTATTAGAAAGTCTTCTTGAATAACCATCTGCATAGCCTATAGGAATGGTTGCAATTTTTGTCTCACGTGTTGTACAGTACTTCCTGCCATAACCTATGTAGTGTTCTTTAGACAGTTCTTTAATATGCACAACTTGTGTTTTGAGTGTCATAGCTGGTTTAAGGTTTATTTTTTTACCATGTAAATAATCAGATGGGTAATAACCATACATAATAATGCCTGGACGCACCATATTCACATAGGTATAAGGATGCCCCATCGTCGCAGCACTATTCGCCGCATGTACAATAGGAAATTCTATACCTGCCTCATGAAGTTCATTTAAAAATCCTGTAAAAATACTCCACTGATCCCTTGTATAAGTCTTATCCACTTCATCTGCTGTAGAAAAGTGTGTGAAAATCCCCTCCATATTAATATTAGGAAGCTGCGCGATTTTCTTAATCTCCTCTATACTTTGTGGGTCTGCTAAAAATCCAATACGTCCCATACCTGTATCCACTTTAATATGAACATTAACAGACTTACCAAACTTTTTGGCCTCTCTTGAAATAAACTCTGCCATCTCAAAAGAAAAAACTGTTTGTGTGAGATCATAGGTAATAAGTGCTTCAATATCAGCTGCTGGTGTATAGCCTAATACTAAAATAGGTTTTGTAATACCTGATTTTCGTAGTTCTTCCCCTTCTTTTGCAATAGCAACAGCTAACTGATCTACCCCTTCTTCTTGTAAAATATTTGCAATTTCCGCAGCACCATGACCATAGCCATCTGCTTTAACAATGCCCATTATCCCCGTACTATGAGGAATAAGTTTTCTAATTTCATGGTAATTGTGCTTAATAGCCTCTATGCTAACCTCTGCAACAACACGTGGTCTTAAAGATAACATATGAATCCTCCTTCAAAATCGCCTACTTTACAGGGTTATACATAAAATTCACAAAATCAATGCATATTGTAAGCGATCCTTCTGTATCGTATATTTCCATTTTAATAGGATAAGTCGTTTTGTAGTCAAACCACACTTTTTCAGTTGCCATATACTTAAATCCACCAGCGATCGGCACTGTTACTGCATAAACATTTTGCCCATCTAACTGTTCTTCTACTATTTGAGCTGATTCATCATTTAAATAATTATGAAGGAATGTTCCAAATAATAACTGATTTTTTACTGGACTAACTTCTATTTGCATGGATTTTTCTGTAATAGGATTGTACTCAGATACTTTAGTGCCATCACAAACAGTGGTGTAGCCGTTTAACCGTTTGGGCTCTATAATAGTCATCTGATACTTTCCTTCTTTATCATAAACATGGTTCATCTTTATGTTACTCTTATCTTTGTTTTTTGTAAATGTTATTGAGACATCCGCTTGGTAATTTTTCAAATTCTGCAGCATGCTTGCTACACTTTTATTGCGACTTGTACCTACAGCCCTGCTATGACATCCCCATAAACTCATTGTAAAGCTAAGTATTAACCCAATTAATAAAACCCTTTTTAATTTGTACATAAAACCTCCTAATAAGCATATAAAAGGAAGGGCGCGCTTTAATCAAAAAGCAAAATCCAAGTTATTTCTTATGTGCTCTTATACTCATTTCCTCTATAAATAATATACTCGTTAGGAGGTTAATATATGATAAACTTTGCTAATGCTTATTTTCTAGCCTCTTAAAACTTTCTCCTACATGCTCTATAAGGTCACTAGGTAGTACACTATAACTTCCTTTTAGCCTCGCTAAATAGCATGCTGTATCTGCATGCAAGTAACATCCTAGAAGAGCCGCGGATACAGGTTGCTTATTTTGCGCCAATAATCCTGTAATAAACCCTGTTAAAACATCACCCGCTCCACCTTTTGCAATGGCTGAGTGACCCTTACTATTAATATAAATACGCCCCTCTGGCACGGCTACAATCATTCTCTCAATCTTCAAGACTACAATAATACCGTATTGCTCACTAAAACTTCTCGCACTTTCTACTGGATTCGCCAAAATATTTGCTATGCTTTCTCCACTTAAATAACTCATTTCTCCTGGATGAGGCGTTATAATGATGGGTTCCTTACGTGTTTTAAGCTGATTTAAATATGGCTTAAGCGCATACAAACCATCTGCATCTACCACAATAGGCTTATCACTTTCAAGTACAACTCCCATTATTTTTTCAATCATACTACTGCGGCCAATACCAGGCCCTATTCCTATAATAGAATACTGCATCATATGCTCTTTCAGAATAGTTGCGGCCGTTTCGTCTAAGTGTCCATCCCTTTCTGGAAGAGACAATGTAATCGCTTCTGTCACTTTTTGCTGTGTAAGTAGTGCTAAGGCATTCGGGACAGCTATGGTCACGAGCCCTGCGCCAACTTGCATGGTAGCTTTACTTGCTAGACATATAGCACCACCCATACCTACTTGCCCACCAATCATCAGCACTTTGCCATAAGTACCTTTGTTACTTCGTATAGGTCGCTCCGGCAATATTCCTCTGGCCATATCTTCATCAATAGCATAATGCGTACAAGGCATCTTACTTACCAATTCTTTTGGGATACCTATATCTACAATACGTAAGGTACCTATATGAGCAATTGCAGGATAAAGGAGTTGCCCCATTTTAGGCATTTGAAAAGTTAGTGTACAGTCTGCGTCTACTGTAATTCCCAAGACATCTCCTGTATCAGGATGAATACCTGAAGGTATATCTACACTTACTTTAAAAGCCGAGCTTATATTCATCTTCTCAATCACTTTACAAAAGTTTCCAGTAATAGGTCTTGTAAGTCCTGTACCAAAAATCGCATCTACAAGAACCTGGGCTTCTTCTATTAACTTCCATACAAGTTCCGTCTCTTCTGAATATCGATAGATAGGTATACCCAGCTTTTCACAGATGGTGTAATACACCTTTCCATCTGCTGATAACTTTTCTTCTCCCACAAGTAATATCACATGTACCTGTACCTTCTTAAAGCTATAAAGCAACCTAGCCAAAGCCAGTCCATCTCCTCCATTATTACCCGGCCCACATAAAATAGTAACTGATTTACCTTCATGCTCTGCCATTAAGTAGTGAAATATCCCATAAGCTGCATGCTCCATAAGAAGCAAACTAGGTATACCATAATGATTCATAGCATCTTGATCTAATTGATTGATTTCTATCTTAGTTGCAAGCTTCACTTACACTCCCTCTTTCTATAATGGCAAAAGCTGTGGCATAAGTCTGACAATGAGAAATGCTTATGTGTATGCCATCTGCACCTATCTCATCAGCTCTCACCCGTGCACCGTTATAAAGTTTTACAAAAGGTTTTCCTTTTTCATCTTTCAAGATTTCTATATCCGTCATTTCAAATGTTACAAAGCCTGTGCCTAATGCTTTACTCACTGCTTCCTTCGCTGCAAATAATCCTGCTATAGACTCATAAGAAGGTTCATTAGCCTTCTGTACTCTCTCCTGTTCTAGTGGTGTAAGCAGCTTATTTAAAAATCTAGTCGTTCTTTCTACTGCTCTTTGTATGCGCTTAATTTCTATAATATCATTCCCTATTCCTATAATCATGTTTTAGATTCTCCTAGTATTCCATCTATTTTATCAATGCCCCTATACCTCTAAGCCTCTCTATTCTTCTTCCTATACGCGTTAGGTGTTATGCCAAATACCTTAATAAACACCTTACAAAAATAATTCTGATCTGCAAAACCACACCGAGTAGCAATCTCCCCTATTTTCATATCTGAAACCGCTAATAACTTCTCAGCCTTTTCTAGCCTTGTTAAAGTAATAAAATGGTTAATGGTCTCCCCATACGTTTCTTTAAAAGAATGGGTAAGGGTAGCCTTACTACAATAGAACTGCTTACACAGTATCTCCAAAGTTATTTTCTGCTCGTAATTTTCCTGAATATATTTTTTTACATCTTGTGCAAGATTTTTAGTAGATGCTTTAAATCGATTACTAAGTGTGATGTACTCTGCACAGATACCCATAATATTAATACACGAAGAAATCTTCTCTTTTGTAGCCGCCGGAATACTCTCTATAGCCTCTTTCAAATCTACTGGATCTAAGACGTATGGGCTAGATAATCTATAGACCTCCTCTTTTGTATATATGGAGGTGTCTAAAGCTTGCCCCATCATGAGATACCCTGATAAAATGCCTGAATAATAGAGAGGTGCTACTGCCTCATACAATCCAAACTGACACCTGTAAATATAAGGTTGTTCGTCTTTTTTTACCTTATCAAAGGCAGCACTATCATTTTCAACACAACTTCTATAAATTCTTTTATCTTGTTGCATCATCCCACAAAACTTAGTAAGTTCTTTAGGATAGGAGGCAATTTCTTTGTGGTGAATATCATGTACGGAAATACGAAATCCTGATATGTTATGAAGCTCCTTTAGTACCATTTCTAATGAAATGATTTCACTCATAAAATCCCCCTTTAGCATTATTGAAATGATTAGCCTATTTTACTAATAATTATACTATTTTACATAGAAAACACAAAACATATTTTCTATACTGTAGGCAAGTTATAAATAATTCTAAAGGATGTGACAATGATGAATGAACCAATACTTGTAATCATGGCCGCTGGAATGGGAAGCAGATATGGTGGGCTTAAACAAATAGATCCTATTGATCCAGAAGGGCACTTAATTATCGACTTTTCAATCTTTGATGCCGTAAGAGCAGGCTTTAAAAAAGTTGTATTTATTATTAAAAAAGAAATCGAAGCAGACTTTAAAGAAATTATCGGAAACCGTATTAGTCAGTTTGTAGACGTTGCATATGTGTATCAAGAACTTGATACACTTCCTGAAGGTTATGCATTTCCTGAAGGGCGTGTTAAACCTTGGGGAACAGCTCATGCAATCTTATGTTGCCTTGAAACAGTTAATGCTCCTTTTGCAGTAATCAACGCGGATGACTACTATGGTAAAGATGCTTTTGCTGCCATCTACAACTACTTATTAAATGCAAAAGATGATGATTGCTACCGCTACGCAATGGTTGGATACGTTTTAGAAAATACACTTACAGAAAACGGCTCTGTCGCAAGAGGTATTTGTGTAGTTGATACGAACAATATGCTTACAAACATTACAGAGCGCACACATATTGAAAAAACTTCGACTGGGGCAGCTTTCACTGAAGATGATGGGAAGACTTGGGTAAATATAGCTCCATCTTCTATCGTCTCTATGAATATGTGGGGCTTCACTCCAAGCATTTTAAAAGAAACTAAGGCCAGATTCTCTAACTTTTTAGATACCTCACTTCCAGTTAATCCATTGAAATGTGAATACTTCCTACCTTCAGTAGTATCTGAGTTATTAACTGAAAACAAGGCAACTGTTACCGTCCTTACTTCTACTGACCGCTGGTATGGTGTAACTTATAAAGAAGATAAAGAAACTGTTATGCAGGCTATTCAGTCTTTCAAAAATAATCACGTTTATCCAACACATCTATGGGAGGAAAAGTAATGAGTCAAGCATTAAGCTCAGCAAAAATCATGGAAGCAATTGAAAATATGTCATTTGAGGGTAAATACTTAAATCACACTTCTTATGGCAATGGCCATATTAATGATACATACTTAGTAAACTTCCAAAAAGATGGGGAAACAATCCCTTATATCTTACAAAGAATTAATCATCAAATCTTCAAAAATCCAGATGCACTTATGCAAAATATTATTGGTGTTACATCTTTCCTAAAAAAGAAAATTATCCTTAGAGGTGGGGATGTGAACCGTGAGACGCTTAATATCATCCCCACAAAACAAGGCAAATCTTACTATCAAGATAGTTTAGGAAACTACTGGAGAAGCTATATTTTCCTTACTGATACAACTTGTTACGAAATCTTAGCAGATGCTGAGCTTTTCTATCAATGTGGCTATGCCTTTGGACATTTTCAAAACCTACTTGCTGATTATCCAGTTGAGACACTTTCTGAAACAATTCCTAACTTCCATAATACACCTGTTCGTTTCCAAGCGTTCATAGATGCGGTAGAAGCTGATGTTTGTGGGCGTGCTAAAGATGTACAAGAAGAAATTAAATTCGTAATGGAAAGAGAAGCTTTTACCCATATACTTACTGACCAATTAGCAACGGGTGCCCTTCCACTTCGCGTGACGCATAATGATACTAAACTAAATAATAGTATGTTTGATAATACAACTCATAGACCTATTTGCATTATTGATTTAGATACTGTCATGCCTGGTTTATCCGTAAATGATTTTGGTGACTCTATCCGCTTTGGTGCTACAACTGGTGCTGAAGATGAACCAGACTTAACAAAAGTAAACTTTGACCTTAACTTATTTGAAAGCTATACAAAAGGATTCTTAGAAGGCTGTGGTGGCAACCTTACCGAAACAGAAATCAACATGCTTCCTATAGGTGCAATGACTATGACACTTGAATGTGGCATGAGATTCTTAACAGACTACTTACAAGGTGATACATACTTCAAAGTGCATAGAGAAGGCCATAACTTAGATCGTTGCAAGACACAATTCAAACTTGTATCTGATATGGAAAAACATCTAGATACTATGAATGAAATCGTTAATAAATATCGTTAGCTTTATCATCTTCCTAGAAATCGACTTTCTTAATGTGGAAGAGACAAATGACAAAATACTAGTGGCTTTTTTCACTTAATTTTGCTCTGCAATTTAGACACTATACTGAAAATTAAATTTTCTGAAATATTCGCTAGCCTTTTTCTTTTTTATAGTGTATAACTAACTTATAAAAGGTGCTCATACCATTCTAGATAAGTATAAGCACCTCTAACCGCTAAGATGTTATTTGGAAGTTTTAGCCCCCCCTTCTAAAGCTTACTTATTTATTCTTAGCCAACTGTACTATTTGGTAGTGGCAATCAAATAGTTTACAGGGCACGGCCTATACACTCACCACTGTAAGCCACATTCTGCTTTACAAAGAACTAATCTAAAAGGCGACGCCTACGGTAAATCCTATGTACGCGTTTCTACATCAGACACTTGCAGTGATACATGCACTGGCATCCCTTTCACCTATAGGCCCCTGATTACGAACACCCGTAACAAGGTAAGTCCTTCCGCTTAGCCCAAAGTCCTATGTTCTGTCCTAAAGCTGAATGTATTACTTACTACCTGAGTGTCCTTGCCACGCAATAAAAACCTAGCTTAAGTTTCACCTATATTCATAAGGGGGAGGCGACTTAGGCTAGGTTTTTTTGCGAAAAAAATATTCATCTATCTTGGATTATTTCCTCCATGATAGGTGAATATTTTATTTATATAGATCTCCAAAAAGATCCCTAGTCATTACAATTATTAAGTTCTTCCTCTTCATTAATCTTATAAGCAAGCGTCATAAGGGAATGGGATAGGTGTACGTTTTCAACATGTACATGTTCTGGTAAGAACAAATCTACAGGCGAGAAGTTCCAAAGTCCTTTTACACCCCATTTTGCTAGGTTTTCAGCCGTCTCTTTAACTCTTGTTTTTGGCATTGTTAAAATGGCGATATCTACTTTATTCGCTTTAACGAACTCTTCCATTTTGTCAATATCCATTACTTCGATACCTCGCATGCTCATACCTATAAGCCTTGGATTAATATCAAATAAACCAATGAGATTAAAGCCACGTTTACTAAAAGATGGGTAGTTAGCAAGTGCTTGTCCTAAATTACCTACACCGACAATAATCATTGTATGTGTTTTATCAAGTCCTAGTATCTTTGCAATCTCTTTGTGTAAATATTCTACATTATATCCATAACCTTGCTGCCCGAAACCACCAAAGTTGTTAAGATCCTGTCTAATTTGAGAGGCTGTAACTTTCATTTTCTCGCTAAGTTCTCTAGAAGATATTTTAGTCACTCCATTGTCTAATAATTCTCCTAAATACCTATAGTATCTTGGCAATCTACGAATTACTGCCATAGAAATCTTTCTTTCTTCAGTCACAGACTTACCTCCTTCTCTTTCTATCTTTTTTAGTATATCATTTTAGTTTTTTTTTTGTCAATTAACCTGGGCTATTACTCACTTTTATTTTTCTAGTTTTTCTGTTAAGATGAATCTAGATTAATGAGGAGGATAGCTTATGATTGCAAATTGTCATGCTGTATATAAATCTTTTAATGAACAATCTATCTTAAAAGATATTTCATTTCATATAGAAGACCATGAAAAAGTAGCACTTGTAGGAAATAATGGTGCAGGTAAAACAACACTTTTTCGTATTTTAACAGGAGAACTTGCACCTGATAAGGGTGAGCTTTTCTTTGCAAAAGGTATTCGCATTGGCTACCTTGAACAGAATATGCACTTTAATTCAGGATGCAGCGTCTATGAAGAACTCCTTCACGTATTTGATGAAGTCATTACCCTTGAAGAAAAGCTTCATCAAATGGAAGAAGAAATTGCAAGGACACATTCTCTTGCACTCACACATACTTATGACGAACTACGTAGTACTTTTGAAAATATGCGTGGTTACGAATATAAAAGTCTCGTACGAGGCGTTCTTAAAGGTCTAGGCCTTAAAGAAGAAATTTATACCCAACCTATTACAACTTTATCTGGTGGGCAAAAAACACGTGTAGCACTAGCTAAACTACTTCTAGAAGAACCAGACCTCTTACTCCTAGATGAGCCGACTAACCACCTTGATATTGCTGCTACAGAATGGCTGGAAAATTATTTAAGAAGTTATAAAGGTTCTGTTCTTATTATTTCCCATGATCGCTACTTTTTAGACAGGGTTGTTACAAAAGTTATTCATCTTGAATTTGGGCGTGCTATGGTTTATAACGGTGACTACAGCCACTTTGTTGTAGAAAGTGAAAAGGTGTATGAAGCTGCTATGAATCAATATGAAAAGCAGCAACAAGAAATTGCTAAACAAAAAGCCGTTATTGCTAAACTACGTCAGTTCAATCGTGAAAAATCCATTAAACGTGCTAGAAGCCGTGAAAAAATGCTGGATAAAATAGAAGTTATGGACCTTCCAATGATTGATGATAAACCTATGAACCTTGTACTGACACCACGTATTACAAGTGGAAATGATGTTTTAACAGTTAAAGACCTGGCTAAATCTTTTGAAGATGGTGCGCTCTTTGGCAATATTACTTTTGATATTAAACGTGGTGAAAAAGTAGCTATTGTAGGTCCAAATGGAGTAGGTAAAACAACTCTTTTCCGTATGATTATGGCCCAAAGTGATATTTCTGATGGTAGTATTACATTAGGTAGCAATGTGCATATTGGCTACTACGATCAGGAACATGCTACACTTAATCTGAACTATACGATTATTGAGGAAATCCAGAATGCTTTCCCTGATCTTACCAATACAGCCATTCGTAATATGCTAGCTTCTTTCTTATTCACAGGAGAAGATGTATTTAAACCTATTAGCGCTTTAAGTGGTGGGGAAAAAGGTCGTGTAGCCCTTGCTAAAATTATGCTTTCAAAAGCAAATTTCCTTATCCTAGACGAACCAACTAACCACCTTGATATGATGTCAAAGGAAGTACTTGAAAATGCGCTCAATCAATATGAAGGTACTATTCTTTATGTATCTCATGACCGTTACTTTATCAATCAGACTGCAACCAAAGTACTGGATATGCAAAAAGACCATATGAGCGTATACTTAGGTGACTACGATTACTATATGGAAAAGAAAAAAGAAACACCAACCCTAACTACTTCCGGCGCTCAACAAAGCACATCAACTTCTTCTAAAGAAGACTGGCAAAAGCAAAAAGAACTTCAAAATCGTATTAAAAAGCTTCAAAACACCTTAACAAGTATAGAAGAAAAAATTGAACTTGAAGAAGGTAAACTAGCTGAACTTGATGAGCAGCTCTGCCTAGAAGAAGTGTACACTAACCCAGATACTTCTCGTGACATTATGAATCAAAAAGCAGCTATTGAAGAAAATATTGCTTCTCTCTATGCAAATTGGGAAGAAACTTCTGAAGAGCTAGAATCACTTAATATATAAGTTTAATTTATAAACTCTGTTAGATAAAAATATGAATATTATATTAGAGTAAAGGTCCAGCAACACATGTTGCTGGACCTTATTTTACATCATGTAAAAATAATCATCATAGAATATATTCCATAATAAGTAAACCATTTTCACTAAACTGATTTGTACTAACAAATCCAACCTTTTTATAAAGATTAATTGCATTAGTATTTTTCATAGCCACATGAATTCTTACAACTTCAAACTTTTTCTCTTCACGAAAAATATCAAGAGCTAATCTAACAGCTTGTGTTGCAATTCCTTTATGCTGATAAGATTTATCAATGATCAAATTTGTAAACATATAATAATCATCATACATAGAAAAGTCTAGCCTTATCATACCAACTACTCTATTATCATCACTAATACAATATAATTTACTTTTATCCTTGAATGATGCATATGCAGCTTGCAACAACGACCATACAGGTGAATTTGTAAATTCACACTGTTCTTGTGTACACATCAATCCAGAACATGCTTCATAATTATTTTCATTAATATCGGAAAGTTTAACCATAATATTTACCCCTTCAAATATAAATAACAAGAAATTTATAATAAACTAAAATTTCATATCAACTTGTATATTTCATTATGTCATAATTTATATACAGACCTTATTTATAAGCTTCTTCCCATTTCTAATCTTACTTCCTTTTGCTCTGTATCTCTATTAGAGTAAGCTGTTAAGTCACACCCTATTAAAGTAAACCCACATCTCCTATAGAACTTAATCGCAGGTGCATTACAGCTCTGTGTTTCTAAGACTATAGCCCTTGCCTTAATGTTCTTTCCGTATTCTATAGCTTTATCCATCAGAATTTTCCCTATGCCCTGATAGCGATAAGGTTTTTCTACAAAAATATTAGAAATCCTTAACCTGTTATTCCACTTCTCATGACTTAACTCAATAAAGCCAACTAGCTTATCTTGTTCAAAAGCACCTAATAACATAGGGTCTTCTAGGAAGTCTTCTAAAAGTACTGATTCAAACTGCTTTTGTATAGCTTTTTCAAAAGATTTCTTAATAAAACGTAACCCCCATCCCTCTTCTTCCTCAGTGGTTTCTATATCAAAGTAATATGTAGTCTCATATTGAAATAGAAACTTCTTTCCTTTATATGATTCATCTAATTCTATAATCTCTACGTTCATTTAAATTCCCCCTCTTTTATATAGCATAAAAGGTGAAGCACTACTGCTTCACCTTTTTACTT
>JAHLFD010000221.1:0-5873 GCA_018883975.1 Candidatus Niameybacter stercoravium | reverse complement strand
GATCCTGAACCAGTCTCGTGGGCTCGGAGATGTGTATAAGAGACAGGTTTAATGGGAGTATGGAAAATAGAGAAAGTACCCTTTCAGTGGAAAAATAGTAAATATTATTTAAAGATAGAAGCATTACTTGTCTTAAACCTTATTAAATATGTTAAGGAATATATAAGGAGTCATTAGACAATGAAGATACTAATAGCAGGAGTAAAGGGGCAGTTAGGTACTGCCCTTTTAAAAACCCTTAATCATACTCATATTTGTAGTGAATTAGTCCTAACAGATAGGTCTATAATGGACATTACAAATCTAGAACATACAAAAGAGTACCTCTTTAATAATAAGCCTGATGTAGTTGTTAACTGCGCTGCCTATACAGCGGTAGATCAGGCTGAACAAGATGAAGAGATGGCGTATAGAGTTAATGCGTTAGGTGCACAAAATTTAGCCATTATTTGTGATACATTTGATATTAAGTTAGTCCATATTTCTACAGATTATATTTTTGATGGCAAACATGAGACGCCTTATATAGAAGGAGATCAAGTGAATCCTCAAAATGTATATGGCAAAAGTAAATTAGCTGGAGAAGAAGCGGTACGTAGGCTATGTAAGAAGCACTTCATCCTTCGTACGGCATGGCTTTATGGTGAGGGTAATAATTTTATACGCACCATGCTCAGGCTTGCCCAGACTAACTCAGAGATTAATGTAGTAGGTGATCAGTTTGGTACACCGACTTATACAAAAGATTTAGCTAAAGTGATTATTGAACTCATGCAGACAGAATATTATGGGACTTATCATGCGACATGTGAAGGTTCATGTTCCTGGTATGAGTTTGCTTGTGAGATTTTTAGACTTAAAAATATAAATATAAAAGTTAATCAAGTGACAAGTGAAGCCTTTACTAGACCAGCTAAGCGTCCTAAATATGGCGTGCTAGAGAATGCAAACCTTAAGAAATTAGGTCTAAATACTTTCAGACCATGGCAAGAAGCATTAGTCGATTATCTAGAAGAGGATAAGGCATGGCAAGAAGAGTATTTAGGAGGACACGTCAATGGGTAAAATTAATGTAATATCAACATCTATTAAAGATCTTTATATTATCGAACCTCAAGTATTTGGAGATGAGAGAGGTTACTTTATGGAGAGCTACTCAGAAGAGGATTTTAAAGCAGCGGGCTTAGATATGCAATTTGTTCAGGATAATGAGTCCCGTTCTAAGAAAGGGGTACTCCGTGGCCTTCACTTCCAGACTCAGCATACACAGGGGAAACTTGTACGTGTTGTAGAGGGGGAAGTGTATGATGTAGCAGTGGATTTACGCGCGAGTTCTCCTACCTTTGGTAAGTGGGAAGGTGTGCTACTGAGTGCTGAGAATAAACGTCAGTTCTATGTGCCAGAAGGCTTTGCACACGGATTCTTAGTTCTATCTGATGTAGCTACTTTCCAATATAAGTGTACAGATTACTATGCACCTCAGTATGATGGTGGGGTAAGATGGAATGACCCTGATATAGGGATTGAATGGCCACTTGAAGGGATAGAAGAAGTGCTACTGTCTGAGAAGGATCAGAAGCAACCTATGCTGAAAGAGTTTATAATAAAGGGTAACCCTTTCAAATACTAGAGTAGTTAAGTGAAGATGGTAGTTGATAGACAGCTTCAGTATAGTTTTCAATAAGGACTTAAAGAGGAATACTGAAGTAGTCTTAAGAAAAATGGATATAAAAATGATAAAGAAGTTATTATATGCTACACGAAGGTGGATAGCGTATAATGGCTTCTTTTTACTTTTTACCATTACTATAAAAGATGCTATAATAAAATGAGATTAAGGACAAGGTGAATAACAATGAAATTATCTATTATTATAGTCAATTACAATACATATACTTTAACCAAGCAAACCATTGATTCAGTACTAGAGAAGAAGCTACCTTTTAAATATGAAATCATGCTGGTAGATAATGCTTCTATGGATGATAGCATGGTAAAGCTTCAAGCAGATTATGAGGATATCATTAAAGAAGGATTACTAAACATTACATTAAATGATGCCAACCTGGGATTTGCTAAAGCCAATAATATTGGTATGCGAAAATCAAAGGGAGAGTATATCTTACTCCTCAATTCAGATACTTATGTAGTAGAAGATTGTTTAGAAAGGTGCTTAGCTTACATAGAAAGTTATAATGCAGCAGGAAATATAAATAACATGTTAGGTGCTTTAGGATGTAAAGTCATTTTACCAGATGGAACCCTTGATCATGCTTGTAAGAGAGGTTTTCCTACACCAAAGGCTTCTTTGTACTATTTCTTAAAGCTTCATAAAAAAGATAAGATCAAGTATGGCTTATATGATGCTCTTCATTTAGGGGAAGATGAAGTAGGAGAAGTAGACTGCTTAATGGGTGCTTTTATGCTTATGCCAAGAGCTGTATTAGATAAGGTGGGACTTTTAGATGAAGACTTCTTTATGTATGGAGAAGACATAGACCTTTGCTACCGTATTAAAGAGGGCGGATATAAGATTATGTACTATCCAGAAGCAAGCATTATCCATTATAAAGGGGGGAGTTCTAAAAAGCGTAGAACGAAAGTTATCTACGACTTCCACAATGCTATGTGGATTTTTTATAAAAAACACTACATTCAAAAGTATAGTCTGTGGATAAATACTTTGGTTTATATGGGGATATGGGCTAAATATATGCTAGAAATAGGCAAGAATGCTCTGAAATCTAGTGGTACAAATAGCGGACAAGTTACAACCGAGCAGCAAAGTGAAAGTATATAGGGCATGAAGTAGATTCTAAAAGTAGATTCTAAAATAGAGATATATAGGGGGAGCTATGAAAAAGTGTAAAAGAATACAAGTCATCATAAGTCTTTTACTAGCAGTTGTTTGCATGAATATAACATCTATGTATGCAGCACAAACGAGTCAGAATAAAGTACTACCTATTTATATTGCAAGGGAGAAGCAAGTGGGCGCATCTACTAAAATGGAGTCTGTAGAGAAGCAAGTATGGGCTTATGTTGGAGAGTGTAAGGAAGAAAATTTACAGCTTTTAGTAGATGAGCTAAAGACTAAAACAGGTGATGTTTATCTTAGTTTATACGGGAAGAATCTAGAGGAGCAAAAGCAAGTTAAAGAGATTTATGACCGTCTTATTAATCATGAGGAACTTAAGGCATTAACAGATTTAAAACTGCATTTTACCTATACACCTTTAAATGAGCAAGATGTGTTATTTAAGGAAATGCCCTATGTTACAGTCTTAAATATACATGTAGACCAAGTAGAAGATCAGAAGTTAATCAAGTACTTTCATACACAATATGGTAAGCAGTATGAGCTTATTCTAACGGATGAATTAGCTGCCTATTATGGACAGGATGTATCCAAAGGCCTAGATGCTATTGCTAAAATTTATTATGACTTACCTTTAGATTATCCTCACATAGATAAGATTTTTAGACAAAGTAAGCTTGGCCCACTGCCTGTGAAATACAGTACTTTCTATAAGGGCTTAGAAGAGGTACTGGGGGTAAATTATGAAGCTGTGAAGGGGGATACCATTTATGAAGTGGGATCAATAAGTACTCTAATAGGGGATCAAGCAAGTTCTGTAACAAGTGAGGGCAGTATAACTAGCTTATTACAATTCCTAGTACGTACAGATGAGCCAGTAGAATACATAGAATATAAGATTAATGATGCACCAGCAGGGCAGAGTTTTAGATATCCATACCCTATTACCATAGATGAAGAGCTTCTACATAAAGGACTTAATGAAGTAAAAGTAGTTACCAAAGTAAAGGGGATAGAGGGGTACCATACGCAGAACTTCTATATAGATTATAAGGGAGAGAGAGATTATCCAGAGCGAGCTGCTAGAAAGGGAGAGGTCTATCCAGTAAGGGAGCAGCCTGTCTATAGGAAGGTAAGCAATAAAGCAAACAGGGTCTATATTCCTGCATTGATGTATCATAAAATCAAGGATCAGGTGGCTCATACAGAAGAAGACCAAAGTATGTCAGTAAGCACAGCTAACTTTGAGGCTCAGCTTAAAGCTTTACTTGAAGCAGGTTATACACCCATTAACTTTAAACAGCTTCAAGACTACCTTGAAGGAACGGCAGGACTGCCTAAAAAGCCTATCCTGATTACAGCAGATGATGGGTACCTTTGTAACTATACTAAGGCCTACCCTATCCTAAAGAAGTATAATGCACAGGCTACTTTCTTTGTAACAAGCCTCTATGTAGGTGTGACCAATGAACATGAGCATTTCACTTGGGAGCAGGCTAAGGAGATGGAGGCAAGTGGACTTATTGATATTCAAAGTCATACACATGGGCATACACTGATGAATGAACTGGGTAAAACAGATGTTACTTATGAAATCCAAAAGTCTTTTGGGGATATTGAAAAGTATTTAGGTAAGCGAGATGTGAAGGTACTGGCTTATCCGCAGTTTTTACATACAAGTAAGGTGAAGGAATGGGTAAGTGAGTGTGGTGTAGACTTACAGGTGACAAACTTAGTTTCTAGGTATAGGCCTACAGCTACCCAAAAGACGGATATTAAGCGTATTCATATTTCTAATGATTTATCACCGCAGGAGTTATTAAATCAGATTAAACGATTAACACAATAAAAGAGGAGTCACCTTTTCAAAGTGAATAGAGATACGTCAGAAAAGGATTATATGGCGTAAAGGAATAGATAGCTTAGGCTGGATTTTATGCTTACTATCTTGTATAATGAAGACGATTCTTAACAGAACATTCGTATGATAAAAGAATAAAGGGAGAAGAAAATGGAGAAAAAATCAATTTTTAAGTTAACAACTAAGCATGTTGTAGCCATTGGTATTGGGGCGGCGCTTTATGCGGCAGCATCTATGATTTCAATTAACGTAGCACCTAATACATCACTTAGACTTGCTGTAGCACTTCTTTGTATCTTTGGGGCAATATTCGGACCTGTAGTAGGGTTTTTAGTAGGTTTTATTGGCCATGCGTTAAATGATGCTATTTCTTACGGTAGTGTATGGTGGAGCTGGGTATTCATGTCAGGCTCAATTGGGTTATGTACAGGTTTCATTGTGATGAAAGCTGACTTCGATGTGCTTAAAGGTCAAATCACAAGAGTGCATATTGGCTTACTTTATGTATATGCCCTATTAGGTGCAGTAGTAGGTAGTGTACTTTCTTATGTAGGGGATGTATTCGTATATGGTGAACCAGCAGAGAAAGTTTGGCTTCAAATCGTTGTAGCCAACATAACAAACCTTATTGTTGTAGCAGTGATTGGCATTCCTGTTGTGGTTGCTATTGCTAAACTTAAAGGCAGAACAACAGAATTAGAAGAAGAATAGTAGTAAAATAGCAGTAAAATATTAGTAAAAAATAAGTAAAATTAACTTGATAAAACAGACTCATTTTAACTATGTCTTTAATAGGATAGTAGTATAAATGAGTCTTTTTTTAGATTTTTAAATTTATGTTAAATCTTTGTCTTCACTTGATTTTGAGTGATTAATACGATAAAATAAGAATAGAGTAAAATTTTTAGTAAAATTATATTTATTTAGGAGGGTATGAGCATGGCTATATTAGTAACAGGTGGTGCAGGTTATATTGGAAGTCACACATGCGTAGAGTTATTAGACGCAGGATATGAAATTGTTATTATTGATGATTTCAGCAATTCTAACCCAAGTGTACTTGATAAGATTAAGCACATTTCAGGTAAAGACTTTGCGTTCTATGAAGGAGACGTAAAAGATAAAGACTTACTTGAACGTATTTTTACAGAAAATAAAATTGAAGCAGCTATTCACTTTGCAGGATTTAAAGCA
>JAHLFD010000220.1:0-17201 GCA_018883975.1 Candidatus Niameybacter stercoravium | reverse complement strand
GAGTAAAATATCTTGTTTGCTCAGGTCCCATATCAAAGTAGATATAAACTACTTGTTCACCATTTTGGTCCTCAAATTTTACACCTTCATCTGTTACACTAAGTGTAAGACTTTGCCCATTCATTTCTATTGTGGCTTGTCCTTCTGAATGAGTGATTCCTCTTACTGGTATATGATCTTTATAATCAAAACTTTTATCCGCTGGCTGAACAATAGCAACCATATCTCTAAACAAAGTAGGTATCCTTGAGAAAATCGCTCCATTAGTGGCAACATCTAATCCAATAACTAAAGCAATACCAGCAACAATTAGCGGTATCATAACCTTCCATTTTTTCATTAAATATTTAAAGAAAATTATAATAAAAACTATAACACTGCATGCCACACCAATAAGTCCTGCCCTAGATGTACTACCAAATAAAAGTATAGCACTCCCAAGCGTTACTATGGCAAAAATGACTTTTTTACCCATACCTTTTACAAAACAGGTTAATGTCAAAAATAATGGCAACATCATAGCAGCAAAACTACCCATATAGTTATAATGGAATAACGTTCCATACATATTGCCATCACTATATAAATTAGTCAATAGAGCTCTATCTTCAGCATAATGCTCTGGGATAATTAACTTTTTACCCCATTCTGTAAAGAACAAGTCTTCACCTATATATTGGAATATACCTAAAATGGTCATTACAATAACCAAGAAGACTAATGGTATAATAACAAACTTAATATCTGAACCTTTATTCATTACATAAAAACTATATAGCATGATGATGATATAGCATATAATCATAACGCCACCTTCTGCACGATTAGGTAAGCCCCATACAGAAACTTCCTTATAAGGTGATAACCATGTAGCAAAAGCAGTCATTATGACAAATAGAGCTGCTGCTATATAGTAAATCTTCGTGCTTTTTTCCCATTTCATATAGCTCTTATTAAAAGTGAGAAATAAAATAATACCTATGGCAATAACTATAGCAAATATAAAACTACTTTTATATTGTGAGAACATATCTATATTATTACCTGTTACATATAATATATATTCTGCTGGAATATCTGTCTTAACTAATCTTACAATCAGTGGTACGATACCTAGCAATAAAACTATAGGTATATAAGCAAGCCAAGAAAAATCAAATTTATATTTCCCTTGAACCTCCTGTTCTCGTTGACTCATAGGACACCCCCTACTGTACTTATTTTAATATCTCGTCTATTATAACATATTTATCATGAAACTTTTATATTTTTAACGCAAAAAAGGTAACCCCTTAAGGAGTTACCTTTTTCCAATCTATTGTATCACAAATTATTTAGCTTGGTTTGTGAAAGTGATTGATTTTGTAGCTGCATCGTAGCTGTAGTTGATTCCAAGACCATCTGCAACATATTTGAATGGTACGTATGTTCTACCATCTTTGATTACAACTTGTGTATCCATTGGTACGTTGATACCATTTTTGTTCATGATGTTTGATCCGTTTTGGAATTGAAGAACAGCGCCATCTTTGAAGATTGTTACTGTACCAACACCATTGATTGTACCGAAGTCAACTTTACCGAATTCTTCAGCTACGAATCTTACAGGAACCATTGTTCTGTTGCTTGCATCGATGAATGCAGCAGCATCAGCAGTTTTAGCTTCACCGTTTACTGTGTAAGCTGGGCTACCAACTGTTAATACGATTTCTTTAGCTGCAGCAGCGTTTGGAAGATCTTCTGTATTTTTTGTACCAACAACGATGAAATCAGCTACTTCGATAGCGTCATCGAATCTTTCTGAACCTGTTTTATCATCGTTTTCTGCATTTAATTTAGAAATAGCTGTACCACCAACTTGGAAGTCGAATGAACCTTCTGGAACAGTTCTGTCTGTTGTTACTTCGATATCACTTACAGTGATTGTTGAAGCTTCATCAGATGTTCTTGTTACTTTGATGATGATTTCGCCATTTTTAACGTCTGTATCGATTTCGATATCTCCGTCTGTTACTTCAACTTTAGCATCTTTAACATCGAAACCATATTTTGCTTCTGCACATGCAATACGGATTTCTTTGTTTTTAGCAAGTCTTTCTTCTTTTGTTTCAGTGATTACGATTTTACCACCTTTTTGATCTTTAAGACCAGCTTTTACTGTAAGAGCTTCTGTTTCAATTTCAACAGCAGCTTCTACTGTAGCAACTTCTACTGTCATATCTTCTTCGAAGTTTTTGCTTGTTGCAGTAACTACTACTGGACCTTCTTGAGAAGCTTTAGCACCAACATTTACTGTGAATTTGAATTCATTGATTTTGTCTGCTTCGAATTTTTTGCTTACATCAAGAGTGATTTCATCAGCATCTTCGTTGATTGAAATACCTTTGTCTGCATTATCTTTGTTGAATTTTTCTACGTCAACATCGAAGTAACCTTCTTCAATTGTGAAGTAGATATCTTTTTTCTCAGAAATGCTATCTACAGCATTTTCTTTGATTGTAAGTTCGATTTCTTTTGAACCTTGACCAGCAACTAATTCTTCTACTGCATCAACTTTGAATGTTACACCGTATTCTGTTACGTTAGCAACTACTAATTTAGTATCACTGATACCTTTACCAGCAACTGTTACTTTAACTTCTCCAGTATCCACGTCACCTTTTTTATCTTCAGCTTGAACTTCGATACCTTTAAGTACTACAGAACCTCTTGTGTTTGTTTTATTTGTATCTACTACAACAACAAGTTTTTTGTTGTCTACGTTACCATATTCATCTACATAGTATTTTGCTGTAGCACCGTTGATTTCACCAGCAAGACCTCTTTTACCTTCAGCTGTTACATCTTCACCATCAGCATATTTTGTGTTGAAGATTAAATCTGAGCTATTTGGTAATGTGATTGTAAGTTCTTTTTCATCAATAGCGTTAGCTACTTTTTCTTCGATTGTGATATCAGCGATTACACCGTATCCATCTACAGAAATGTTTTTAGCATCGCCAGCTGTAGCAACTAATACTTTATCAGTTACAACTTCTGCACCTGTTAAAGAGTATTTACCTGATGTAGCATATGAATCTTCACCATCAAGAGTGATAGCTGGGTTACCTTTTTTAGGTGTACCTGCAACTGGAACTGTAAGTGCTTCATCCTCTACAACATCTGTTACAACTACTTTTAATTGTGAGCTTGATAACCATTCAACTGTGAATCCATTCCACTCAGCTTTTGTTGAACCATCAACTAATTTATCATCTTCTTTGTGGTTGTATGCTGCTTTTTCAAATTCGAAATCTGTAGCATTTAAGAAGAATACATCACCGTTATCATTTACTTTGTCGATATCATTACCAGCATAAGTTACTTGGAAAAGTAAACCTGCATCTGTAGTGATTGCTTTATCAGCAACGATAGATAAAGTTTTGTTAAACTTGTTTGTTGATGCTGCCATAGTTGTTACTGGTACAGCTGTTACTACCATAGCTGCAGCTAAGACCATAGCTAATTTTTGACGTAATTTCATTATCAACGTCCCCCTTCAAATTATAATTTAATTTCATATATAACTTTCCATTTCATACTAAATTATATATGGGTATATTTTTAAAGTCAATCTAGTAAATGCAATTGTAACTTTCTTGTAACAAATTCTAATTAAGTTTTAAACTTGTATTGTAAGTAGCAATAACTTCTTTACTTTCATTAAATACATAGCCTATTACTTTAGCATCGAACTCTTCTTCGATTTCATCTTGAATATCTTCCATATATTCTTCTAATTTATTTTTTGCTGTAGCATCCATATCATCCCATGCCCTTTTAGCAATACTCATATCGGCGTAATCTGTATAGATTTCAAATTCAAGGTCACCATCATCTTCTGTAAGTACGATCTCTCTGACACGGATAGAACCCCCATCAAATGTTCCGCCAAAGTTGAGGCTTGGGAAGTCGTCATATTTATCTTCTAAAATTTTAGCATAATCTTTTAATTCTTCTTCGTCAAAATCACCACTACGGTTGTATTCAAAGTCAAATACACCTTTTGTTGACATAGTAAATTCTGCTTTTGTTACTTCTTCTCTTGTATCATAAATCTTACCTTCTACCTTAATCTTGCCAAGGTCACTTTGAATGTCTCTCATAATATCTTTAGCTAACTTTTCAAGGTTTGATTTAGAAATTTCTTTAAATGCTTTTCCATCAGCTTTGCTGTCGTATTCCATTACTAGTCTAAGGCCTTTTTCATTACCTTTAAGTGTAAATTCCCATTCTACATCATATTTATCACTGTAGTATTTATCTAATTTTTTAAGCATATCTTTTAAGTCTGATGCAGCTATGCTATTGTCTTCATCTTTATCTTCGTCTTCATCTTTATCATCATCTTTGTCATCTGTGATGCCTAATTTTTTCTCATACTGTTCAATCTTATCTTGCATTTTTTGCATCTCTGATTTAGCTACTGCAAGTTCATGATTTCTAGTAGCAAGTTCTGCTTCAAGTGCTGAGTTTGCAATACTGCTTGTGTTGATTTCTACTGTATTTGTAGTACCATTCCAGTTTACTTGACTACCAATTAATTGACCTGCATCACGAAGTGATACATATACAGAATCTCCAATAAAGAATGGTTCCATATTAGGCACTTTGTACTGGCCATCTACTTTAACGTTAATATTGTTATAACGAAGTTGTACGTTTTTTGTAAGATTTGCTGCACTTACTGCAAAAGCTCCTGTTGCAATAGTACTTGCCATAAGTACTGCCATGATTTTTTTACTTCTTAATTTCATTTCTCAAATCCTCCTTATGTAAAATCATCATTTCTTTAATTAATTTAAGTATATTATTGCCTTTATTATTATTCAACTCTTGTAGTCAAAACTTAATAATACATTAATATTAAAATAACATTCATATATCCTTTTATTGTAATTAGTTCTTAGTAAAAGTAGCTGTTTTAGTTGCTTCAGACCATTTAACATCGATTCCTAAAAATCTCGCTACTGGACCTACTGGTACATAAGTTCTCCCATCTCGGATTGTTACACTTTCATCCATAGGTGTTTGTACACCATTCACTATAGCCATCTTGCTTCCATTTACTAATTGTAATATGACATCTTCTGTTTCAAGGGTAATCGTACCACCATTTTCGTTTGAGAACTTCATCTTATCCCCTTTGATATCAAATGCATCTGCCACATACTTAATAGGTACCATAACACGGCCAGACTGTGTTAGATATGGTGCGGCATCCATGTACTCTACCTTATTGTTAAGGGTATAGAAAGCTTCATCTATGATAAAGTTAGCTGTTATTCCTTGAGTCTCTTGTGTTTGTTTACCTACTTTTAATACATCTTTTAACACCATTTCATCATTCTTATGATCTGATAAGGCACTGCCACTTAGAACGACATCATAGTTTCCTTCATCTACTAATCCGTCCACACAAATTTCTAGGTCTGATAACCTAATTACTGCCTTCTCATCTGAACCACGTTCTATAGTTAAAATAATCTTTCCATCTTCAAACTTTGGCGTTTTAAGGCGTACATCCTCTCCTGCTACCTTTGCATCTGTAAAGGTAATGCCTTCTCCTGCCTTTTCTACAGCTATAATAATCTCTTCACCTGCATTAAATAGGCCTGTTCTTGTTTCACTTATAATAAGTTCTCCACCTACTTGATCTTTAAGAGCTGTTCTTAACACAATAGGGTTCATTTTTAGTTCTACAGCTGGCTTTACTGTTCCTAGTTTCACTTTTTCTTCAAACTTATAAGCGTCTGCTACTAAAGTAATATCACCAACTTCACCAGCTTCCGCTTCTAGTTCAAAACTAAAAGTTAGCTTTGTAATATTGATTGGATCTATTCTGCGTGTATCAAGGGTAAAGCCTACTACTTCTTTCGTTTTCTTATCAATATCTTCCTCTAGTATAATCTTGCTATCTCCTACTACTTTAAGGGTTCCTGGAACAACCTTTGCACCTTTTACTTCAAAGTACACATTATGACGTCTGCTTAGACTCCCTGCTGTATTTTCACTTACTGTAACCTCTACAGTTTTACTCTCTTTACCTGCTACAAGTACAGCTTCTTCTTTAACAGATAAATTGACCCCCTCCTCAGCTACACGCCCGACTACAAGTTCAGTCTTTTTTAAGTCATCCATCCTAAAGGTGACTTTCACATCGCCCTTATCTAGTTTTTCACTTTTTCGTTCTGGCATCACCTCAATGCCTTGAACCTTAATCCCGCCTCTTGTCGCACTTGGATCAATCCCTTCTATAATAAGCCAAAGATTCTTATCATCTGAGTTCTTCTCATCTACTTTTATTCTGGCATATGTTGCATCTGTTCCTCTTATACCTTCTACTTTAAGTGTATCTGGTTCTCTAAATTTCAGATTACTGTTACTTGGAAGAGTGAGCCTGATTCTACTCCCTGACTTAAGTGTACCTGCCACATTTTCAATAATTTGAATAGATGCAATAGGACCTGTCCCATCTACAGCAATATTAGGAATATCTCCAGTTGCTACAGTGAGTGCATATTCTTCTACCTTGCCATTTGAAGTAAGAGGATATTCCCCCGATGTAGCAGTTGAATTGTCCCCGTCTACAATTAAGGTCGGAGTATCACTTGTTACTTCTCCATATACAGGAATATTTATATTTTTAGCAGCACTTGTCTTATCAATCGTTACCTTGAGTTTTGTTCTACTTTGATAAGTTACTTCTACATCTTTATCTGTAAAATTTTTATAGAGCTTAGAATTGAATACAAAGTCCTCACTCTCTATAAAAAATGTAGCACCGTGGCTAAGCTGGCCTGCTTCAAAATCCATAGTAAAATAAAGGCCTCTCGTCTCATCCAAAACAGTTCCTTGAGCTATAGATACGGTTTTATTAAAGTTATTTTTGGACTTTGCACTTACTGGCACACTTAGTCCCCCTACAGTTAAAGTCGCTATAAGTACTGCCATAATAAGCTTTTGATTTCTTATCTTCATTGGAATCCTCCTCGTTGAAATACTTAACACAAGTATATTACTTTTAATTCCAAAAACAATACATATATTTAAATTTTAATCTTATAGTAATAAAAATTGCATAAAAAAAGAGACATAAGCCTTTAAGCCTATGCCTCTTTAATGAAGGGGTAGTTATTAATTATAATTATCTATTTGTGTAAAATTATCTATTTGTAAATGTAGCTGTTTTTGTTTCGTTAGACCATTGAACTTCTACGTCTAATAATCTAGCCATTTCACCTACTGGTACATATGTTCTACCATCGATGATTGTTACTTTTTCATCCATAGGAACTCTTACACCATTTACAAGTGCAATATTGCTTCCGTTTACTACTTGAAGTACACGGCTACCAGCGAAGATAGTGATTGTTCCACCATTTTCTTTAGAGAATAATACATCTTTACCATTTACACCAAATACGTCTGATACGTATCTTACTGGTACCATAACACGGTTTGCTTTAGAGATGTATGGCGCTGCATCCATTTCTTTAGTTTCACCATTGATTGTGTATTTTCTTTCTCCAACTTTGAAGATACCTGTACCTTTTTTAAGACCATTTGATGCATTGTTATCTTCTGTGTTTGGTGTACCAACTACTAAGAAGTCTTCTACTGTGATTACATCATCAGCATGTTTAGAAATTGCTGAACCACCAATTGTTAAGTCAAACTCACCTTCTGGAACAGTTCTATCTGTATCTACTTCGATATCTGTAATTGTGATTGTACCAGCTTCATTTGATGTTCTGTCGATAACGAATTTAATTTTTCCATCTTCAACTTTTACATTTTTGATTTGTACATCTTCAGCTTCTACTTTAGCGTCTACTACGTGGATACCGTCAGCTTTATCTTTAGCTACTTCAACTACGATTTCTTTACCACGTGGTAACATTTCAGCTTCTGTTTCAGTGATAACTAATTTACCACCTTTTTGACCTTTAAGACCAACTTTAACAGTCATAGCTTCTGCTTCTACTTTAACAGCTTCTTTAACTGTACCAACTTTAAGTTCGATATCGTTTTCAAAGTTTCTGCTTGATGCTGTTAATACAACATCACCAGTTTGGCTCGCTTTACCTTCTAATTCGAATTCGAATACAATTTTGTTTGCTTTTGTATCGCTAAGTTTAGCTGTATCTAATGTAAGACCTGTAACTTCGTCTTTTTCTGTTTCTTGAGTTAAGATGTCTTCTGCACCTTCAACTACTTTAAGTGTATCCTTAACAATGTTTGCACCTTCTAATTCGAAGTAAACATCTTGACGTTTATTTAAGCTTGCAATTGCATTTTCTTCTAATGTAACTTTTACAGTTTCGCCATCTTTACCAGCTACAACTTCAACTTCTTCTTCAACGTTAAGTTTAACACCGAAATCAGCTACGTTAGCAACTACTAATTTAGCATCTTCCATTTTGTCAGCTTTAACAGTTACTTTTACTTCACCAGTTTCTACTTCATATCTTGGGTTTTCAGCTTGAACTTCAATACCTTTGATTTTAATTCCGCCTCTTGATGCAGATGAAGTAATACCTTCTACTGTAAGCTCTAATACTTTTTTATCATTATCACGGTATGCTGCTTTTACTTTTACGTCTTGACCAGCAAGTCCTCTAAGACCTTCAACTGTGATATCTGAACCAAGTTTGAAGTCTAAGTCTGAGCTATTTGGAAGTGATACTGTAATTACACTACCATTTTTAAGAGCTCCAGCAGTTTTTTCTTCAACTGTAATATCTGCGATTTGGCCTTCACCATCTACAGAAATGTTTTTAGCTGAACCAGCTGTTGCTACTAAAGCTTTATCAGTTACAACTTCTGAACTAGTTAATGCATATTTGCCCGATGTAGCTAATGAATCTTCACCATCTACTGTAATTGCTGGAGTACCTTTTTTAGGTGTACCAACGATAGCAATTGCTAATTCACCAGCTTCTGCTGTTACTTTTAATTGAGTTTCTGATAACCACTCTACTTTTGCACCTGTTGATGCTGTATGACCTTGTCCATCTACACTGTCATAAGCTTCTTTTGTGAATTCGAAATCTGTTGCATTGATGAAGAATACATCACCTTTTGCAGCAGCTGCTTTATCTGCATCTGAATATTCTACATTTAAGAATAAACCTGAATCTGATGTAATTTCTTGGTCAGCAACGATTGAAAGAGTTTTGTTGAAACCATTTTGTGATGCTGCCATTGTTGTTACTGGTACTGCTGTCACGATCATTGCTGAAGCTAATACCATAGCTAATTTTTGACGTAATTTCATAATTAAGCCTCCCTTAAGTTGTCGTTAGGCAATTACAAGGTTATGTGTATGTAATGTTTTGTAATATTTATTTAATATTATTTAATATGCTTATAATAAATTAAAACACCTTGTAAATTGCACATCTTTTTTGTTTTACAGTCCGATTATACAAGATGCATTCAAGTATTATCAAGCTTTTTTACGACATTGTAATATTTATGTAACCTACCAATATTAACCATTTATGGTTTTCCCTTGTATTCTCAAGGGATACCCCCTAAACAATTACAATATGGAAATTTTTTCTTGCCCCTTGTTCTATTTAATATTTCGTAACAATTAGTTAAAACTTTAAACTTTCGTACAATGTTGTGCGCACACAAAAAAAATAACTCAGAACTATTTGTACTAGTCCTGAGTTATTTTAGGGGATAATGCTTGATTCCCCTCTATTATAGCTAAGCCTTATAGCCTTTATCAACAGGCAAGTTATGGCATTCTATCTTACCCTTTATTTACAACTTCCTTTAAGTAAGTCATAAATTCATCACGTAAATCTGCGCGATCAAGTGCAAAATCTACAGTAGCTTGTAAGAAACCAATCTTACTTCCTACATCATAACGTCTACCAACAAAGTCATAAGCATACATTTTCTCTTGCCCAGCTAACTTACAAAGTGCATCTGTCAGCTGGATTTCACCACCTGCACCAGCTTCTTGTTTCTCAAGTAATGGGAAAATGGCTGGTGTAATAATGTAACGACCAAGTACAGCTACATTAGAAGGCGCTTCTCCGATTTTTGGTTTCTCTACCATATTTTCTACTGTATAGATTCTATCAGCAAGTTGTGACCCTTGCACAATACCATATTTATTAACTTGGTCTTCAGCCACTGTCTGAACCCCTAAAATAGTGGATTCATACTCTTCATACATGTCCATCATTTGTTTTAAGCAAGGTACTTCTGATGTAATGACATCATCTCCTAGTAAAACTGCAAATGGCTCATCACCAATAAAAGTTTTTGCAGTGAGTACAGCATGTCCAAGCCCTTTTGGCTCTTTTTGTCTAATGTAATAAATATTTGCGATTTCAGATACGGATCTTGCGATTTCAAGAAGCTCATCTTTACCATGTTTCTCAAGTTCCATCTCAAGTTCTACAGATTTATCAAAGTGATCTTCAATAGACTTTTTAGTTCTACCTGTAACAATGATAATATCTTCAATACCAGAAGCTACTGCCTCCTCTACAATGTACTGGATAGTTGGCTTATCCACTATTGGAAGCATCTCCTTAGGTTGTGCTTTAGTCGCTGGTAAAAATCTCGTTCCTAAACCCGCCGCTGGTATAATCGCTTTTTTAATTTTCATCTTTCAAAACCCCTTTTATTCTATTTTCTTTTTTTCTTTGCTTTACCCTATAACGCTTTACTTCACTCTCTCAATACAATATATATTATCACTTATTTTTTTACCTTGCATCATCATTTCGTATTTTATGCTTAATTTTACATCTTCCTCTGATATTTCACTTTCAATTTCATGCGTTGTCACATAAATATTAAGTTTGCCATAAGGTGTCTCATAATGGGTTGCATAAGGTTTCTCTACATCAAAAACCATATTGGATTCAATAGCTCCACTACGTTTAATAGAAACAATGCCATTTTTAATTTTAACCAGGTTATTAATCGTTACATTATAGTTAGGGTCAAATTGCTTGAAAGTAATATAGGAACTTCCATTACGTTCTGCTACTACCCCCTCTATAATCATTTCATCTACATTATCATGTTCTTCATACTGCTGAGATGTGACAAGTTTTAGTTTTAAGTTCTGCATATTTTCTCCTTCTACAATATCAAAAATGAGAGTGGATGCTCCGCTTAGTTTAACGAAGCATGACACCCCCACCTTTATGTTACTCTTTACTTTATCATACTTTAGTAAGATTCAATATCTACTTTTTCTACTTGTGTAACTGGATAATCTAAAAAGATTTGAGCCATCTTCTGCATACGACTTGGATGATCACTCACATAGAATTTATATGTAGCAACCTCCCCATCACTTTGTTTATCTGTACTTTTCAGAAGCCTTTTAATATTAAAAGCTGCTTCTGTAGCTGGATTAATAAGTTTAATAGAAGGTCCTAATACATTTCCAATCTGCTCAGTAAGCATTGGGTAGTGGGTACATCCTAAAATGAGGCTATCAATACCTGTACTTGCCAGTGGAAGTAGGTACTCTTCTATGACTTCTTTTGTGATCTTGTGCTGCGCCCAACCCTCTTCTACTAATGGTACAAAAAGTGGGCAAGCTCTATCATACACTTCAAGCTCTGGTCTTTCTGCTTTAAGAAGCTGAGGATACTTACCACTTGCTACAGTTGCCTCTGTACCTATGATACCAATTTTATTATTCTCCGTTGCCATAAGGGCCATACGTACACCAGGTTCTACTACCCCTTCTATAGGAAGATCTGGGAATAGTGCTCTTAGCTCTTCAATACAGTTAGAATTTACTGTATTGCAGGCAATAATAATTGCTTTGACATCTTTAGTTTGTAAAAAACGAATAATTTGTGCTGAGAATTTTGTAACAGTCTCTTTTGACTTACTTCCATAAGGCACTCTCGCTGTATCACCAAAATAGATGATTGATTCATTACTAAGCCTTTCCATGACAGCTTTAACTACAGTGAGTCCACCTACTCCTGAGTCAAAAATGCCTATTGGTCTTTTGTCCATAACGTTCTCCTTACAGGCATGCTAAATCTAGTAATCTTGTAATAAGGTCTTTTGTCTCTATACCTGCTGCTTTCCAAAGCATTGGGTACATACTAATAGAAGTAAAACCAGGAAGCGTATTGATTTCATTAAAAATAATACCTCCATCTTCTTTAACAAAGAAGTCTACTCTAGAGATACCTTTACCTTCTACTGCTTCAAATACATCTTTTGCATAACTTCTAATTTGCTCTTTAATAGCAGGGTCTAAGTCTGCATCTACTACCGTTTTAGAATCTGGGTTATTATATTTCCCATCATAATCATAGAACTCTGCCGCTGAGAAAATTTCACCTACACCGGATACTTCTACATCACCATTACCAAGTACTGCAGTCTCCACTTCACGTCCTACAATAGTCTCTTCTACAAGCACTTTACAATCATGCTCAAAAGCAAGTTTAAGACCTGCTAAAAGTTCTGCTTTATTTGTTGCTTTTGAAATGCCTACGGATGAACCTGCATTAGCAGGTTTAATGAAGTATGGATAAGGGAAAGCCGCTTCAATTTTGCTCACTACTGCTTCTTCGTCTTTTAATTCTCTCTCATAAACAAGTACGAAGTTTGCTTGAGGTACACCTTTTTCTTTCACTACTATTTTAGTGAAGGCTTTGTCCATAGAAACTGCAGAAGCTAATACCCCGCAACCTACAAATGGAATTTGTGCAAGTTCGAATAGCCCTTGGACTGTACCATCTTCACCATTTCTTCCATGTAATACAGGGAATATCTTATCTATTTTAATGTAAACGGGTACTTCTTCCTCTTTTAATACAACAAGGCTTCTTTTAGTTGCATCTGGGCTAAGAACAGCAGGAATACCTACTTCTTGCCATCTGTTGCAGGTAAAATCTGGGTTATTACCTGTATAGAGTAACCATCTTCCCTCTTTGGTAATCCCTACAGGATAAACTTCAAATTTACTATGATCTATATGCTTCATTACAGTTGTAACGGATTTTAAAGATACTTCATGTTCAGATGACTGCCCCCCAAATAGGAGTAATACACTTTCTTTCATTCTTACTTTCTCCCTTCACTTATACGCTTAAATTTAATTGTATTACTTTTATTATAAATATTCAAGACTTGCCCCCATTTGTGCATTGTCTCCATGCAAAATAAAAAATGGCTCTATTTACCGAGCCATTCTACAATTTTAAATCTTATATCATAAGGTTTATCTGCTTGGAAAGCTACAATATCATATTGTTCTTTTGTAAGGTTTTCTTGTAACTCTTCCTTTCCTTCTAAAGGTACAACGCCTGTTGCGGCATCTACATAGCATAAAGGTGGAAACATGACACACCACCAGTTTTGTCCCTTACCTTCTCCAATCACAATGCGGCATGCCTCGTAGTTGCCCGCTGGGAATACAATATCTCCATAAGACTTCGTTGGGAAATCTTCATGTGTAAGCTCTGTATAAACACTATAGTCCTTACCCCAGTTCGTAATAATAGCCTGTGCGACCTGGGTAATCTCATCCATGTGGTCATTAATACGGCTACGTGTCTCTTCAATACTAGGAGAATCTGCTAAGATAGGTTCCATATACATAAGCACTGCGTCACGTACATTCTCCTTAAGGAGCTGATCCTCTGTGGTATCACTATTCGCAATGACATGGAAGCGAATAACACTTTCACTTAAACCTGAAGAAATAGTCTGTGCATAATCCGTCATTAAGAAGAAAGAAAAAGCAAGCATAAAACAGATCACACTTGATATGTAAACAACTTCTAACCAATATTTATTGATAAACTTTGTCATGGTCATAACCTCCTCAAATAATCTAATAGGAGTATTACCATAACCTATATTTTTATACCTTAATTTAAATATATTTTTAGTTTTTTCAAACTATAGAGTATAATAATGTTAACCTTATACTCTAAAAAAGGAGTGTTTATTATGAATTATGATTTTGACCATCCTCTAGACCGCCTACATACAAACTGCTACAAAGTCGATGCAAAAACTTACTATAACATGCCTGAAGATGTCTTATCCCTATGGGTAGCGGATATGGATTTCGCCACAGCCCCTTGTGTGCAAGAGGCTATCGTTAAAAGAACGAGCCACCCTATTTATGGTTATACTTTTATTCCTGATGCTTACTATGATGCCATCATTCACTGGATGCATTCCCGCCATAACTGGCTCATTCAAAAAGACTGGATCGTCCCTACACCTAATATTCTCTGTGGTATGTATATGGCTTTACAAACCTTTCTTTCAAAAGGAGACAAAGTCATTATCCAAAAACCTGTCTATAATAACTTTGAAACAGCTATCTTAAACAGCGAGTGTGTACCTGTTAACAATGCGCTTCTTTATAAAGAAGGAACATACACCATCAACTTTGAAGATTTGGAAGAAAAGCTGAAAGACCCAAAGGTGAAAGCCTTTATTCTCTGCAATCCTCATAACCCTGTAGGCCGTGTTTGGACAAAAAAAGAACTTACCCAGTTAGGTAAGTTATGCGTTCAATACAATGTCCTTATACTGTCAGATGAAATCCATCACGACCTCATTTATAGCCATGCTCAGCATACTTCTATGGGCAATCTTTCACCTGAGATTTTAAACCAGCTTATCGTATGCACTTCACCAAGTAAGACGTTCAACTTATCCGGTATAAGTTCTGCCAACTTCATTATTGCCAATCCTTCCATTAGAACGCAGTTTACAGCTCAGCTTAACTGCCTTTCTCTTCATAACTTATCACCACTTGCCATCGATAGCCTTATTGCAGCTTATACAAAAGGGGCCGAATGGGTAGATGCCTTAATAAGTTATTTGGAAGCGAATCGTAACGATGCTCTAAACTTTATCAAGAAAGAACTTCCTCTCCTAACAGTAACACCTTGTGAAGGCACTTATCTGCTTTGGATTGATATGAGCACCCTTCCTTATAGCCAAGATGAACTCATGACCTTCCTCTCTCAAAAAGCTAAACTCTGGCTAAATGCTGGTACAACTTATGATAGTGATCATACAGGGTTTGTTCGCCTTAACTTTGCTGTACCAAAGGCTATACTTGAGAAGGCCTTAAATCAGCTTAAAGCTGCTTTTGATGCATAAAATTTCCAATCAGTGTAGATATTAAAGATAACCTATTTAGAAAGAGGGTCTTTATGTCTACACTTTATTATTTAGCCTTTAATTTCTTATTCTATTCTTTTTTAGGTTATCTTATCGAACAAATTTATGCCCGCTTTACACGTGGACATTTTAAAAGTGAGGGGTTCTTATATGGACCTTTTAAACCCATGTATGGTTTTGCTATGACTTTTTTAATTGCCATGCTTTATTTGTTCAAGGTAAGTCCTATAGCCATGCTTGTCCTGTGTCTTGTTATCCCTACAGCTGTAGAATACGCCAGCGGTTTTTTAATTAACACCTTTTTTCATGTCTTATATTGGGACTACTCCCTTGTTAAATATAATTATCAAGGTCTTATTTGCCTGCCCTTCTCCTTAGCCTGGATGGGATTATGCTCTATTGGCATTTATTATTTTCAGCCTTTTTTAAATACCTTCTATATGAGCTTTGCAAATTGGTGGAGTATTTTATTTTGGCCATTTCTTATTTATTTGGCTTTCGACTTCTTCTTGACTGTACGTCGGCTAGCCGTTTGAGTGTACGCACTTCCTCTAATAGGATGTATACGCTCCAAGCTTAATTTAAGCTTTTCATCGCCGCAGATTTCTTTCACTTTATCTACTTTGTATTTCACACCGGCCTTGCTTCTGCCATTGACTTCATTATAAATAGCACCAAAGGCCATCCCTACATAACGCATGTCCAAACGATTACGCATGATTTCCTCAAGACCCGCTTCTTTTATATACCCTTCAAGTAAACTGTGTACCCTCATTTGGTCAGTCCACATATTCTTATTATAGGTATGAAGGATAGATTTTGGATTTTGTACATAATGATATAAGAATTTTGGTACAATACATAAACTCTCTACTTTTAATAAAGCTCTTACGTTAAAAACTAAATCTTCCATAAAACCTATACCTTCTTCAAAACGAAGGTTATTTTTTTCTATAAAGCTTCTCTCATATAAGCAGCGCCATACACAACCCATAACATAGTTATAACGAGGCATAATATCATCTACCCCTACCATATTGCTTACTATAACTTTTATAACTTCCTGCTTATTTAAAATCTCTTTCTTCACCTTAAAGCGTTTAGGGACGCTATTATTTTTATCATCTTTATAATAATTACACAGACAAACAGGACACCCTAATGAATGGATCTTCTCATACATTAGGGCATACATATCTGGTTCAACCCAATCATCTGGATCTACAAATCCTACATATTGCCCACTAGCTCTATCAAGACCCGCATTTCTCGCAGCTGATACCCCTGCATTTTTCTGGTCAATCACGATAATACGTGAATCCTTCTCCTCATAAGCTCTACAAATGGCTAAACTATCATCCTTAGAACCATCATTAATAAGTATAATCTCAATATCTTCTAATGTCTGAGCTAACAAAGAATCTAAACATCTATTTAGATAGTTTTGAGCATTGTAGATAGGAACAATAATACTTACTAACTTCATCTCTCTACTTCACTTCCTTTAAACAGTCTCTCTCTTTAGATTATACTACCAAAATGTAGAATATATTAATTTTCATCTCTACTTAATATATTTCTTCCTATTATCATCTCCACGCTCAATTTATAGTATTCTTTTTTAAAAAAGAGGTGCTAACAAAATAGGATATTTCCCTTTGCTATCACCTCCTTCTTATTACTTACTTTTTTATTTTGTGTTATTTACTTCTACTACTTACCCTTCTCCCCTATGCTCTAAGGCACCCACCTATCCTACTCATAACAACCCTTTTCATTCTTTCATTTCTACGTCTCATATTCCCAAGCCACCTGTGAGGCTAGGTGTGATACTTTGTAAGCTTCCTTTGGAAGAATGTCTAGCAGCTCTTTCTACTCCTCAATTCCTGTATTTTGGATATCAACATTAACACCTATACTAATAGGCATATTTTGATAAGTCTCTCTAAGCCATCCCGGTTTATATTTCGCCCACATCTTAGGGTGCTTACGATACATAG
>JAHLFD010000219.1:0-4800 GCA_018883975.1 Candidatus Niameybacter stercoravium | reverse complement strand
CTTCTCAATAAACCTAACACTTTCTGGAATAGCATCCTTATGAACTTCTATCTTATAATCATTAAATGCTCTAGCAGGTTGATCTCCTTTTTTAAAAACTTTAATCGTATCAAATAATAAATGAGATGGTGCATTACCTAATATTGAATCATGCTCAAATACATAAAGCTTTCTCGTTGCCATTTTACCTCTAGCTGCTGAATGGTCATGTTCAAAAAGATTGATAAGTGCTTCCCATAAGAGCTCTAAATCCTTTTCATCAAATCCTGTTACTTTTTGCGCTAAGCTTGCTGAAATATACCCTTCTACTCTATAGAGGCCATATGGAACTATTTGTTTCCTTCCCATTTCATGACCACCCTTAGCCTTTTCTTTTTCATTGGTTACTGCTACCCTTGTAATAGTTAACTCTTGTGGAATAATAGGATCTATACTTCTAGCAAAATTAATTTGTACAGGACCTCTTACTTGTCCACAATTCACTTTAGTTGTCATAACTGCGCCAAAGGCACGAATATCAAAGAAGTTTTTACACATAAATCCTGTTAATTCTTTAGCCACTTTTTCATCTTTAGGAAGCTCTTTTTCAGTAGGTTTTAAATCATAATGTTCATACGCTAATCTATGCTGATCATTAAGAAGTACCCCTTCTTTAACATAAATGTTAAAGCCTGCTTCATTCTCTTTAGTTATTTCTACATAGTTACGAATTTTCCTCTTAAGGCATACATCTGTTACAATGCCCATACCTGTCTCTGGATCAATACGTGGCATATTTCCTGCATCAGGATCACCATTTGGATTACCATTTTCCACATCAAATAACATTACAAATTCATATCTTTTTTCAATTGCCATTACTACTTCCCCCTTTTATCTGTTTTCTTTTTTAGTATAAATATATTGTTTCTGATGATAATATCCTAATATAAATAACCCTTGTTCATCTAAATTGAGGCTTGATGGAAACTCTTCTACTTTATTTAAAATATCTTGACAAAGCATGTCCATATAGCCTCCTCCATCATTTTTACTCACTTTAGCAATATGACTTTGTGCCAATTTTAAAATAGCTGGAAAGACTACTTTAGGATTAGTTGAAGCCGACGCAAAATAACGTTCCCTAAGCCCCTTATTTCCTGCATCTTGTTGAAGCTTTTCAAGTACTGCAAAAAGTCTACCAAGATGATAAGCTGTACTCGTACTATTTTCATTTAATGCCACTGTTAATTCCCCCTCTTTTTCATATAATTGATTGATTCTATACTTCCTTTTTAGATAAGCCTTTATAAAGGCGGCTCTTGTTGCATTAATACACCAATCATCACCAGTCTCTGCTCTAATACGGATAATCATATTGGTATACACGCCTTGTGGATAAGGTGTTCCCTGTGTAATAGCAGTAAACAATGCATTCTCTACTGTTTTAGGTACATTTTCGTTTTTCCCTTGTACGGCTAATGACTTCACAAGGTCTCTTGTTCCAATGATTGTTTTTGCCCTACTTGGCTTTACAATGTCCATATCTTCAAAATGCATTCTTATTTTTTCTGTAAAATGTCCAAAAGTATCCTCATACCAAAATCTCACAGATAACCGTGCCATGTTCGGTGCAAGTCCTAAAATATACACTTTCGTATCAATTTCTCTTTCTATCATCTCTGGCGTAATTTGCAGCCCTAGTAGTGCCCTTGTTAAAACATCTTTTATGTGCTCCGTTTCTGATTCACTTAACCTTACCTCTTTTTCTTCTTCTATATCCTCCCCACCAAAAAGACTCATAAGAACTTTAGTAGCATTACCACATATTTCTTTTTCTGTCCAAAAAACACAAGTTGTATCTCCAATAATCAATCTATTCTTTTGACTTGCAATCAAACTATTAAGCGCCGTAGTATATTTAAACATAGTGTTTTCTGCTACGGGTGCATTATAAGCATTTTTCTTTCCATAGGATTCTGCTGAGTCCATATTCACACCTGACAAAGTAGCTCCTGCTGCTTGTGCCCCCATTACACCCTTTGTCAAGGTGTGCTTCCTTGCTAACTTCATATCGCTTTTTCCTGAAATTAAACATTGTCCGATAATGCCTTCTTCTACTTGCCCACTTTGCTTGTCTAAATACGCTTCCCAAGCCTGCTTAATAATAGGTCGTTCGTGAATATTTCCTAACTCATTTTCCAGCTTAAAAATGATAAAGGCGCCTTTATAAATATCATGTTCTATTGCAATATCCCACTGAACCCCATCTATACTTTTCTTTAGAAAAGCTAATATAGCCTGTATGCCCTTATCCTCTACTCCTACAAACACATTTTGGTGAAGCTCATAAATAGCTTCTAAAAGTGATGGAAAAGCTTGTAAAGCTTTACTCTTCTGATCATATTCATATCCAAGAAAATATTTACTTTTATCACATAGTACATAAGGGGGTGGATTCTTTCCAGATCTTCCTGCTTGCAAGGGTACAGTATGATATTCCCCTTTTTTCCCTTCTCTTAAATCTAAAATACTTTTTAGGTTGCCCTCTTCATCAATAACTAAGGCAAAAGAACACATTATTTTTGAATATCCAAAAGGTGCCACATCAAACTGACTATCTTCTATCATGATATCATAACATTCTTCTAAGGCTTGTAAAATCAACGATTAACCCTCCTTTGGAGTTCATCTGGAATCTTAATAACCCCATTCTCCATATAAGCTCTAAAAAATACTGGTTGCATATTCTGCTTAAAGTCTATATCGTAAAGCATAAAGCCCAGGTCTTTTGTCTCCTTAATAGTTTGATAGGTATGCCCTTCAACAAGTTCAAAGTTCGCTGGAAATTCTCTACACCCTAAATATGGCTGATTAAAACATTGTCCTGCTCTTGCTCGTCTTAAGAAAATATTATAATGCTTCTCAGGTGTATCTGTTTCACCTGCCTTTTGGGTCATCTCAAAGTGTGCTTTAATAATATACTCTACCTCTTTCAACATCAGGGTTGCTCTTTGTTGCCTATCCTTATTAGTATTTAAGTAAATAGATTTAGTACCTTTCATAGCCGCATTAATATTGGATGCTGATATTATAGTAGAAACTTCATTTCTTCTAAGGGTAGAGAATCTGACTGGCTTTAAAACCCTTATTTCGTCTATTACCCACCTGATTGCAGGCTTATAATGAATGGATTCTATGATGCCCCTTGCTGCAGACGGTGTCATCACATCATAACTAACCCTCTCTACCTTCATCTCTGGCCTTGTAAAACATGCATAGTCTCCCCAAACTCTTAGCTCAATTCCATACATAATCTATCCTCCTTTTAAATAACATATTCGAAATCATCCTCTTTTAAAGTGATTACAAGTCCTAACTTATGATCATAGAAGTTTAAATCATTTAATACTAAAAGATTTCCCTCTATAATATTCAGCGCACCATATTCTTTTAGAGCATCTAATTCATACTTTTTAACTGTGACAGTATACGGTGCTAGTTTTCTCAGAAGACCTTTAGGATTCTTACTATATTTAATTTGATCTAGTAATATTTCTACTTGTTCTGTATCAGGTATAATAATAGGATACCCTTCATTCTGAATAAATTTGAAGTTATCCGCCAAATCTTCAAAAGCAATTCTTATATCTTTAGGATTTTCTAAACTTGCTTCACAAATCCCTAACACATTATACGCATCTAGCTTTTGGGTCGTTATATCAAATAGCTGGCTAAAGTAATGACTTATACTTTCTAACCCTAAAAAATCTTCTTGTACGCCAATACACATTTCACCTATTGCGGCAGTAAGGGCTAAATATTCTTTTCCTATATATTTTTCCTCTGGTTTAAATACATAAACTTCACCCTGTTCAAGTTTTCCTTCTCGATTACACCTTCCCCCTGCTTGCACAATGGAATCAATACCACTTAAACTTCTATACACCTTCGGAAAATCTATATCTACCCCTGCTTCAATAAGCTGTGTGGAAATCACCTTACAAGGCATGCCTTCTTGAAGTAATTCTTTAATTTGGGAAATAACCTCTTTTCTATGTACAGGATACATATGGGTGCTAAGATGAAAATGATTGTCTTCTTGTCCAAGCATTTCGAATAAATCTTTAGCATGTTTTTTGGTATTAACAATGCATAGTGCCTGTTCTTCACTCTGTAAACGTTCTGCTAAGTCTTCTATAGTTTGATGTCCTATGTAATATTCTTTTGTACGCCTAAGCTCTTTAAAGAGTTTTTGAGGATCATCTATAATCTCTTCTATTTTTACTTCTTCTAAAAAAAGTTTATTTTTATCATATTCCGGCTGTGTTGCACTACATAATACTATTGTACAATCATAATTAATAACAAGTTCATTAAGTGCTGCTAGACATGGCTTAATATATTTATTAGGAATAGATTGTATTTCATCTAAAATGATAATGCTGTTTGATATGTTATGTAACTTCCTAACCTTTGAGGGCTTATTAGAAAATAAAGTTTCAAAAAACTGGACATTTGTTGTCACAATGATAGGTTCATACCAATTCTCTTGTGCTAATTGAAACTTCAATAGTTCCTCCTTAGTTTTATAAGGGTTTTCGTAATTGCTATGGTGTTCTACCACATTATTTCTACCCAGTACACGTGCAAAAACCTCTGCATTTTGTTCAATAATACTTGTAAAAGGTATTGTATAAATCACTCTTTTTTGTTCATTAGCCACTGCATGATATAACGCAAATCCTAATGAAGATAAGGTCTTACCACCACCTGTCGGTACCGTTAATGAATAGAATCCCCTCCTTCCTTGAGCCTTAG
>JAHLFD010000218.1:0-8011 GCA_018883975.1 Candidatus Niameybacter stercoravium | reverse complement strand
ACCTTGTGCCATGCCTTCTTCAGCTTTTTCAAATAAAACTTCTACTTCTTTACCTATATGTTCATCTAGAAAAGCATCTTGACTCCTTAATGTAACCTGTTTTAACACTTTCATACGTTCATCTTTAATAGGACTATCAATTTGATTTTTCATCCTAGCTGCTGCTGTACCTTCTCTCTTAGAGTATGGGAAAAGATGTACTTGTGCAAAACCAATTTCCTTAACAAAGTCTACTGTTTCTTTAAATTCTTCATCCGTTTCACCTGGGAATCCTACAATAATATCTGTAGTAATAGCTACGTCATGCCATACACCACGTAATCTTTGTACACTTTCTTTATATTCTTGCGCCGTATATTTACGATTCATACGTTTTAGAACAGTTTCAGAACCACTTTGTAAAGAAAGATGGAAGTGATGACAGAGCTTTGGAAGTTGGCTGATAGTTTCTAAAAACTCATCTGTTATGGCTACAGGCTCTATTGAGCTTAACCTAATACGTTCAATGCCTTCTATATCATGTACTTTTTTTATAGCATCTAGAAGTGTTACATTACCTAAATCTTTCCCATATGCTAGAACATGTATTCCTGTTAAGATAATTTCTTTAAAACCAGCCTCTACAAGCCTTTGCGCTTCTTGTACGACATTCTCTAATTTACGGCTACGGATTTTACCTCTTACGTATGGAATAATACAGTATGTGCAGTAATTGTTACATCCCTCCTGAATTTTAAGGTATACGCGTGTATGTTCACCCATATTACTAATTTGAAGCTCTTCAAATTCCTCTACATCCATAATATTGCTTACATAATTATAAGTCTCTTGATTATTGTGATATTCTTCTACAAGTCTTAATATTTCACTTCTTTTATTCGTTCCTACAATAATGTCTACTTCTGATACGTCTTCTTTAATCTTCTCCCCTGCTGCTTGAGCATAGCACCCCATAGCAACGAGCACGCTATCTGGATTAAGTTTTTTTGTTTTACGTAGCATCTGACGACATTTTCTATCACTTAAATGTGTTACTGTACATGTATTAACAAGATATACATCTGCAACTTCATCAAAAGCCACTTCTTCATAGCCTTCTGCCTTAAATTGCTCTACAACAGCTTCTGTGTCGTATTGATTTACTTTGCATCCTAAGGTATAGGTCGCAATATATTTTTTATTTTTATTTTGTAACATGGTGTTCTCCTCTATCTAAATATTTCATGTAATAGTCAGTATATTGACATTCATCTTTGTTCCATATATGATACAATTAGTATTGTAAGGAGGAATAAGCATGACATCTGTAACCATTAGTTTAAACTCTATCGAAAAAGTAAAACAGTTCGTTAATCTTATCAGTAAGTACGATGGTGACTTTGATTTAACATCTGGTAGATATGTTATCGATGCTAAATCAATCATGGGCATCTTCAGCCTAGACCTTAGCAAACCTCTAAAACTGGATATCCATGATGACCAAAGCGCAAGCATGCTTATGATGCACTTAAAAGAGTTTATAATCTAAAAATCATAACCATATATTAAAAGTCTACTTTTTCAAGTAGACTTTTAATTTTATACTGAAACAACCTCTGTAGTACGGATTGCTTCTTCCATCATTTCTTCAATACAATCTGCAAGTGCTTCTTCTGAACGTTCAATAGACTCTAAACGAGGTTTAGTTTCTGGATGTTTTGGTACGAAGATTGTACAGCAGTCTTCATAAGGTAAAATAGATGTCTCGAAAGTATCTATTTTCTTAGCAATTTGTACGATTTCTTCTTTATCAAATCCAATAAGTGGTCTAAATACTGGCATACGTGCAGAATCATCTGTTACGACTAAGCTATGCATTGTTTGACTTGCTACTTGACCGATACTCTCTCCTGTAATAAGAGACATACTCTCATTGCTTTCAGCAATACGCTGTGCAATTTCCATCATAATACGACGCATAATAATCGTTAATTGTTCATGTGGGCACTTTTCATAGATAGCCATTTGAATATCTGTAAATGGTACAATATGAACTTTCATACCACCTGTATACATAGCAACCTTCTTAGCTAAATCAATAACTTTTTGTGTTGCACGTTCACTTGTGTAAGGAGGACTATGGAAATAAACCGCATCAATTTCAACACCACGTTTTGCAATCATCCAACCTGCTACAGGACTATCGATACCACCTGATAAAAGAAGTGTTGCCTTACCATTTGTACCATATGGCATACCGCCTGCACCTTTATGTGTCTTAGAATAAACATAAGTTCCATTTCTAAGCTCCACTGTAAGAATCATATCTGGGTTGTGTACATCTACTTTAAGCTTATCAGGAAACTCATCTAAAAGATAGGCCCCAAGCTCTGCGCTTACTTCCATTGAAGCCATTGGGAAACGTTTATCTGCACGTTTTGTGTTCACTTTGAAAGTAAGGTAGTCTTTATGCTCAAGTTCTGCTTTCATATGTTCAAGAGCAAGTTCTTTTACTGCATCAAAAGAAACCTCTTCTTTTTTTGTACCATATGAAATCCCAATAATACCAAACACGCGGCTTAATTTATCAATAACGATTTGTGGATCAATATTATCCTCTTTAGGTTCTACTGTAATACGTCCTTGTTCCTTCTGAACTTCAAACTTCCCAAGTGGTTTAAGGTTTCTTCTAATTGTTGTTACTAGTCTATTTTCAAAGATATAGCGATTTTTACCTTTAATAGCCAGTTCGCCATATTTAACTAAAAAGACATTTGTCATCTTTTCTTTCCTCCTAGTGTAAATTTTCTAAGTAATACAAGTTGTTTTTTCAATACGTCTACACATGTTTCTAAGTCTTCTTCTGTAACATCTATACTAAATGAGAAACGTATAGCACTGTCAAGTGCCTGCCCATTAAGTCCAATAGCTGCTAATGTCCCACTTTTAGACATTTTGTTAGATGCACATGCTGAACCTGAAGATACATAAATATGATTCTGCTCAAGGGCATGAAGGAGTACTTCTGCACGTACATCTTCAAATGCAATATTAAGAATATGTGGTGCACTCACTTCTAACGCATCCCCATTCAAATGTGTACCTTCGATCTCATTTAAAATACGTGTATATAAATAAGTTTTACATGCTTTATAGTGCTCTAAAATTTCACGTTGACGGTCAAATACATATTTTGCTGCAATATACATACCATAAATGCCTGGAACATTTTCTGTTCCTGAACGCATATTCTTTTGTTGTCCACCACCATGAAGCATATTTTGCAGTCTTACTTTTTTATTTTTATAGAGTAATCCTACACCTTTTGGCCCATAAAATTTATGCGCACTAATAGAAAGAAGGTCTATTTGAGCTTTACGTACGGATACAGGTATTTTAGTAAAAGACTGTACAGCATCTACATGAAAGAGCGTTTTAGGATTTTTCTTTTTAATGAGAGCTCCTATTTTTTCAATGTCTTGAATAGTTCCAATTTCATTATTAACATGCATAATACTTACTAAAGAAGTTTCTTCATTAATACTTGCCTCTAACTCCTCTATATTAATGTAACCTTTTTCATCTACATTTAAGATAATTACATCAAATCCTTGCCCTTTTAAATAAGTAAAAACATCACCTACTGAAGGGTGTTCGATAGCTGTTGTAATAATACGCTTTGCAGTCTTCTGATAAGCAAGTGCGCTTCCTATGATGGCTAAGTTATTACTTTCTGTACCACCTGATGTATAGAAAATCTCATCTTCACTTGCACCTAATAGGTTAGCAAAAAAAGCTGTACTTTCCTTAATCTTATTTTCTGCTTCAATACCTTTTTTATGCAAAGAAGATGGATTGCCATATTGAAGGCGCATTGTCTCAGAAATTGCTTCAATCACACACTCAAGAGGCTTTGTGGTTGCTGCATTATCTAAATAAATTTCTCTCATACCTTTTTCCTTTCCGCTCTCAAAATAATTCCATAAAAAAGGGGGGTATCCCCCCTCTTATAGATTTTTTACGTTGTTAATGGCCTGGAGTACTCTCGCTTTTTCAAAGGGCTTGACAATAAAATCTTTAGCACCTTTTTTAATAGATTCTACCACTTTGGATTGCTGTCCCATTGCTGAACACATAATAATCTTCGTATCTGGGCTTACTTTTAAAATTCCTTCTATAGCCTCTATACCATTCATTTCAGGCATAGTAATATCAAGTGTCATCATATCAGGTTTAAGCTTCTCGGCTAATGCTATGGCTTCTAAACCATTTCCTGCTTCTCCTACAACTTGATAGGAAGCTTCTATAAGCATCTTCTTAAGTACAGTTCTCATAAAAACGGCATCATCTACTACTATAAAAGTGAGGTCATCCATTATCCCATCTCTCCCATTTCATACATAATATTAGCCAGTGTCACTAAACTCGCTGTCTCACTACGTAAAATGCGATTACCTAGGCTTACAGAATGCACTCCTTGATGAAGTGCTTCTTCAATCTCTTCTTCTGTAAATCCACCTTCTGGTCCAATAAAGATTCCAAAACTTTTAGCCTCTGTACTTTGTAAAACTTTTCTAATCCCTATTTCACGTTCTTTTTCATATGGAATAATGGCACATAATGCATTGGTTTTAGCATAAGCTATACTTTCCGGCATAGATATTGGTAAAACCACTTCTGGTACAACCCCTCTGCCGCTTTGTTTAGCTGCCGACTCTGCAATTTTGTTCCATCTCTCTACTTTAGAAGCCATTTTCTTAGGATTTTCTAATTTTACGACGCATCTTGTAGTACAAATAGGAATAATTTTTGTTACACCTATTTCTACAGCTTTTTGAATAACCCACTCCATTTTCTCACCTTTAATAAGGGATTGGAATAGCACAACTTCTACCTGAGGTTCTGCTAATGAATGGGTTACACTGTCTATAAGAGCTATAATTCTACCTTGTTCTATTGCATTTATTATACACTTATAGTCGTGACCTTGTCTATCATTTATTATAATTTCATCTCCTGTTTGGAGTCTTAATACATTCTTAATATGATTAACATTTTCATCATCAATGATAATTTCTGTCTCTGAAATATTTTGAGCATTAACAAAAAACTTTGCCATCGACTATTTTCTCCTTCTAGCAACAATAGCTACCCACTCTTTTTGCTCGTGAATTTCTACGATTTCAAAACCATTTGCTTCAATAGCTGCTATAACGTCGTCTTTTCTCATCTGTATAATACCTGAAGCAATCCATGTACCTTCATCTGCAATAACCTGCTCTACCTGGTCTGCAAGCATAATAATAACATCTGCAATAATATTAGATACGACAATTTGACCTTTTTCTTTTACAACATCAATTAAGTTGCCTGCGTATACTTCCATTTGGTCTTCTACATGATTGTAAGCTACATTTTCCTTCGCTACTTTAACTGCTACAGGATCAATATCTACACCAATAACTTTTTGTGCACCCATTTTAGCTGCAATAATACCTAAAATACCGCTACCCGTACCGATGTCTATAATGGTCTGATCTGGTCTTATATATTTTTCAACAAGCTGCGCACACATAGCTGTTGTCTCATGTGTCCCTGTCCCGAATGCCATACCTGGGTCCATTTCTATAATAAGATCATCCACCTCAGCTTCATAAGTTTCCCATTTTGGCTTAATGACAATATGGTCACCTAATTTAACAGGTTTATAGTATTTCTTCCATTCATTTGCCCATTTTTCTTCCGGAATATCAAGTAAAGTAATTTTACCTGTTCCAATATTTAAGAATTCACTAATATGCTTTAAATGCCCTTTAATAGCTTCAACTTTTTCTACAATATCAATTTCTGTTGAAAAGTAAGCTTTAACCACCACAGTGTCCATATCTTCACTTATCAAACTTTCATCTATTAAATCAAAAATTACCTGAGAGCGGTCTTGAGAAACCACATCTATAGGGTCACATATCTCTACACCACCTGACATTTCCTCTACTAAAAAATAACTGATGGCTTCTACTGCTTCATGTGTTGTCTCAATCGCAATTTGAATATAATCCACTGGGTAATCCTCCTACTTTTGTCTAGTTTTTGTTAAAGAATTTTTCTATTTTCTTTCTGAAGTTCATCTGCTCTGGCTGATGCTCTACTGTACCATCTGCAAATTCGCGAAGTAAATCTTTTTGTTTAGCTGTAAGGTTTTTAGGTACTTCTACATAAACTTCTACATATTGGTCACCACGTTGTTTTTTGTTACGAAGACTTGGAATCCCTTTACCTTGAAGCCTAAATGTAGTCCCTGTCTGTGTACCTTCTCCAATGGTAAATTTCACATTACCATCAAGTGTTGGAATAGAAAGTTCACTACCTAATGCTGCTTGCGCAAAATTAATTGGCATACGCATATAAACATCCATACCACGACGTTCAAAGAGTTCATGCGCTTTAATATAAATAGTAAGAAGTAAATCACCATTTGGTGCACCTACATCTCCTGCTTCACCTTTTCCTTGAATACGAAGTGTTTGGCCATGATCAATTCCTGCTGGAATGCTTACAGTAATTGTTTTACTTGTTCTTACTTTACCTTGTCCATGACATGTTTGACAAGGCTCACTGATGATTTTCCCTTCACCATGACAAGCATCACAAGTTTGAACACTTTGCATTGCTCCTAAGATTGTACGTTGTGTGACACGTACTTGGCCCGTACCATTACATTTTGTACATGTTGTTGCACTTGTACCTGGTTTTGCCTTTGTACCATTACATGTTTTACATGTTTCTGATGTATTAATTTTAATTTCTTTTTCTACACCAAAAGCAGCTTCTGCAAATTCAACTTGAATAGTTTGTTTAATATCATTGCCTGGTCTAGGCCCACGTGGACGACGTCTACCACCGCCACCAAACATGTCTCCAAATACACTACCAAAGATATCATCCATATCGAAGTCAAAACCGCCACTAAATCCGCCAGCGCCACCAGCTCCGCCTTGTTCAAATGCACTATGCCCGTAGCGGTCATAAGCGCCTCTTTTTTGTTCGTCACTTAAAACTTCATAAGCCTCACTTGCTTCTTTGAACTTTGCTTCGGCTTCTGGATTCCCTTGATTTGTATCTGGGTGATATTGTTTCGCTAATTTTCTATATGCTTTTTTTATCTCGGAATCGCTTGCGCCTTTTTGAACGCCGAGAACCTCATAATAATCTCTTTTTGCCACGTTTTTCACCATCCCATTTTATTGACTTCTTCCATTATACACTCACAACGTAGAAACAGTCAAAGAGTATAACTCTTTGACCGTTCTATTTGTTAACTCTTATTCTTCTTTGAAATCTGCATCGATTACATCATCGTTTGCGTTTGCACTTCCTGCATCAGCACCTGGTGCTGCATCTGGAGCAGCTTGTGCATACATTTTTTCAGAAATTGCGTAGAAAGCTTGTGTTAAAGCTTCTTTAGCTTCTTTAAGTTCATTAACCTCTGCATCTGTAATTGTTTCTACATTTACACGGTCATTAATTTCTTTTAATTTATTAAGTTTCGCTTCAACGTCTGCTTTATCTGTAGCATCAAGTTTGTCTTCCATGTCTTTCATCATTTTTTCTGTTTGGAATACCATGCTATCTGCTTCATTTTTAACGTCAATTGCTTCTTTACGTTTTTTATCTTCAGCAGCGTATTGTTCTGCTTCAGCTACAGCTTTATTGATTTCATCTTCACTTAAGTTTGTGCTTGCAGTAATAGTAATGTGTTGTTCTTTACCAGTACCAAGGTCTTTAGCTGTTACTTTTACAATACCATTTGCATCAATATCGAATCCAACCTCGATTTGTGGAATACCACGTGGAGCTGGCATAATACCATCTAATTTGAAGTTACCAAGTGTTTTATTTTGGTTAGCCATTGGTCTTTCACCTTGAACAACATGGATATCAACTGCTGGTTGGTTATCTGCTGCTGTTGAGAATACTTGACTTTTCTTTGTTGGAATTGTTGTATTTCTTGGAATAAGAACAGTAGCTACAC
>JAHLFD010000217.1:0-8549 GCA_018883975.1 Candidatus Niameybacter stercoravium | reverse complement strand
CTATTATATCACTCTCCACAAATATTTTAATTTTTTATTAGGCACTTTTAATAAGTTTTTTATTTAATTAATGATTAGTCTTCTTTTTTACTTTATTTATTTGTTAATTTTTTAATTTTTTAACTATGTTTCATTAAATTTAAGTTGGATTCAATAAGTTTACACCTCTGTTCTACACATTCCCAGCTACGCAAGGGATCTTGAGGTGTATTAAATGTATAGTCTACTAATCTTTCTATTGTAGTAGTAGCTACATGCAATCTTGTATCCGAAGAAGCATAGTAAATATAAACTTCTCCATTATCTCTTGCAATAGCACCATTTGTAAAAGTTACATTAGATACATCTCCTACTCGCTCTCTTCCTTGTGGTGCTATTAAGTAACCACCTGGCTCTGCAATAACTCTATAAGGTTCATCTAATGCTGTGGCAAAGACATAGATAACATATCTCAATCCTGCAGCTGTGTTACGAACACCATGTGCAATATGTATCCACCCTTTATCTGTTTTAATAGGTACTGCACCTGCTCCATTTTTAGCTTCTGTAATAGTATGGTATTTTCTTTTACTTAAAACTTCTTCCTCTGTTATAACAGGATTTAATATATTCTCACACATACCAAATCCAATACCTTCACCACTTCCAGTATGGATAAAACTATCTTGAGGCCTAGTATAAAAAGCATACTGACCCTTTACAAACTCTGGATGTAAAACTACATTACGTTGCTGTTTAGAATTAGTCTTCAAATTAGGCAAACGCTCCCATCTCTTTAAATCTTTCGTTCTTACAATTCCAGCTCCTGCTAAAGCATCTCCTAATTCTTTTCCCTCTTTATCTTTGCTTTCAGAACAGAAAACACCATATATATAGCCATCTTCATGTTTTGTTAAACGCATATCATAGATATTTGTTTCATCTTCTAAATCTGGCAATTGCACTGGGTACTCCCAAAATTTAAATCCTTCTACGCCACTTTCACTTTCTGCTATTCCAAAAAAAGATTTACGATCTGCTCCTTCTACACGTGCAACAATATAAAATTTTCCATTTAATTCAAGCGCTCCAGCATTAAAGACTGCATTTACACCTAATCTTTCCATAAAATATGGATTAGTTTGTGGATTTAAATCATATTTCCAATAAAGTGGTATATGCTCCCTTGTTAAGACCGGATTAACCCATCTTTCATAAATACCATTATAACTTTCTTGAATGCTATTTTTTCTAGCTATAAGTAGTTCATACTTTTTTAACTCTCTTAAATACTTATCTTCAAAGTTTAATACATTCCCCATTCTCTAACCCCCTTATTTTATTTTTAATTATTTTAAATTTTACTTTATTTTTATTATATTTTGAATTATTATTAGTTTACAACCTTAATATACTCCAAATTAAACTAAATATTCAATATAGTTTAATTATTTATTTTTATATTTTACTTAAGGGGGATTACCATTGTCTAAAAAGAAAGTTACCATGACCGATATTGCTAAACAATTGAATATTAGTACTGTCACAGTATCTAAGGCTCTTTCCAACAAAGAAGGTGTAAGTGATACACTTCGTCAGGAAATTTTAGAGGCTGCATTTAGCATGGGGTATACTACACCCTCCTTATTCCAAGAATCCCATACTAATTTGACTTATAATGTGGGTGTTATATTAGCTAAAAGATACCTTAATACCTCTAATTCTTTTTATTGGCATATGTATCAAAAACTTGTTACCAAGTTCTCTAAACATAATTACTCTGTCATTTTAGAAGTCATTGGTAAAACAGATGAAGCGCAGTGTATCTGCCCCAATATACTTGAGAATAATAAAGTGGATGGTGTCATTTTATTAGGACAACTTAATAATAACTATATTCGCAGTCTTACTACATACAGCCTCCCTATAGTTTTTTTAGACTTCTACAATTATCAATTTGATATGGACTCTATTATTAGCGATAATATGCACGGTGGCTTTCAGCTTACTCAACATCTTATTGATAAAGGGCATACAAAAATTGGATTTGTCGGTAATATTCATGCTACTAGTAGCATTCTTGATCGATATTTAGGTTATTACAGATGTCTTATTGAAAATAATCTGCCAGCTCCTTCTGAGTGGATTATTAATGATAGGGAAGCAGATGGTACTTATATTCCTTTTGAACTTCCTAATGATTGCCCTACTGCTTTTGTTTGCAATTGTGATGAAATTGCCTTTAATTTTATTACTTTTCTTAGGCAAATAGGCCTTCGTGTACCCGAGGATATCTCCGTGGTGGGATTTGATAATTATTTTTACTCTAATATTTGCTCGCCACCGCTTACAACTATTTCTGTAGATGTAAATACCATGGCAGAATCATGTGTTGCAACTATGCTACATAAAATTAGTACACCTGATTTTAAACTAGGTAGAAAAATTATAAACTGTAACCTTATCTCAGGTGGCTCAGTAAAAAAATTATAAAGCATATTTTTAGAAATGCAGAAAATACTAAGAAGGTATACAAACTTTTTAGGAGGTTACAAAATGAGCAAAAAATGTAAAGATAATGGATGCAGTTGCAGTAATCCAAAAACAGGTAATACAAAAGGTCATATTTCTTCAAAAGCAGGTATTAAAGATCCAGATGCTAAATAAGACAAAAAGAGTATATAGGTCTCTAGAGACCTATATACTCTTTTCTATTCTCCACATAACTTTTATCGTACATAACCTTTGCACGATTTTCTATTATAAGTTCTTCTTTTAATAAGTTTCCTGTTGTTTTATCAAACTGTCTTCTATAAATCTTATTATATCTATAAATACCATCTACTTCTTCTTTAAAGTAAGCATCTCGCTCTTCTATATGATAAGTGCTACCCAAAGGCTTTAAAGCTCTAAGCTGTCCTTCAAGTTTCTCTTCTCCAACTTCAATCATAAGCTGAAATGTATTGTCTGTAGTATTTTCAAATCTATAGTCTAGGTAATTATAATGAATAGATGTCCCTGTTCCAAAAGGAATCTGCCTACCGTAATCCGGAAATAAATCTAAATTACCATGATGGTGATGTTCAGTAATAGTAAGAGGGCTATGTAAAATCATCCAATGAATTAAATTAGTAAATTGGCACATACCTCCTCCAATTCCACTAGAAGGCTCTCCTTTACTAATCGTTAACCCTTCTTTATAACCTTGACTTGCAGAGCATCTGCCTACAAGACTCCAAAAAGAAAAAGTTTCTCCTGGTTTAATCAGTATTTTGTCAACTTTTGGTGCCGCTAAAGCTAGATTAACTGCTTTATTTTCTTGTAATCTACTGTCTACATTACCTAATTTTCTTCTTATTAACGTACTATGACTATAAACTAATATAGGTAGTACTTGGTCAGACTTTGTTCTAGCTAAACTTTTTCCACCTAGTAGATTTATACAGTTCCTCTTTAGAATCTCTTTTTGAACTGAAATCTTATAAGTAAGTGGACTCATCTCACAAAACAGTTTACTCATCACCATCATCCTCTTTATATTAGTTTGATAAGATGCTTACAATTTTTTGTTTACTATTCCAGTCTACTGAGGCACCTAAGTTTTCACTAATAAAACGAATAGGTACCATTGTTGTTCCTTCTATCATGGTTGGAGCAGTTGTTAAGTTCTTTTCATTACCATTTGCCCATACAATTTTACTTCCTATTACAAGTTTGATTTCTTCACCGTCTTTTGTAATAGTAATCATTTTTGTTTCTTTATTCCAGTCTACTAATGCTTTTAGATTCTCACTAATCACACGTAATGGCACAAGAGTTGTTTCATTCCTAATAACGGGAGCTACTGGAGGTACAATAAGTTTACCATCTAGTACAAGTTTAATTTCACTGCCTACTGGAATAGGTACTACATAGTCACTACTTAACCATCCTGCAGTTCCATCTGCTAATACTGCCTTATACCATCCTTGCGCTTCTCCTGTAAGATCCACAACTGTATCACTATGTACTTTCCCTAAACTTGTATACTGTGTACCTGGTCCACTTCTTATATTCAGATTATTCCCTGTCACTATTCCTTTTAAATCGACTGGTGTTATCTGTAAATCTGGCGGAAGCTCAGGCAATTCCGGCTTAGTAGGAAATTCTGGAACACTTGGTTCCCCTGGGATATTAGGTGTCTCTGGTGTACTTGGTACTTCTGGTATACTTGGTATTTCTGGTGCCTGCACCTCACCTGTATAGTAGGTACGAACTTGATCAGCTACACCTTGTCTATTATTTAGTAAATCTTTTAGGCTAAAGTATACACTACCTTCTACCTGCTTATAGCCCTTATTAATATCGAGCTGCTTTGTCAACTCTTTTGCAACAGTATCTTTATAGATACCTTGTCCTATGTAGAGTTTTACGTCTGTCCCTTTTACTTCGTTAGACCACCAGCTAACAAGCGTTTCATAGTTTGCTGTCTTATGTGTTGTCTCCCAATAAATTTGTGGTACTACATAATCAATCCACTCATTTTGAATCCACGTTCTTGTATCTGCATATACCGTATAGTAAGACTGACTTCCTCCTGTAGCTGAACCAGTAGGATCTGTAGTATTATTTTTCCATATCCCCATTGGACTAATGCCAAATTCTACTTCTGGGTCTACTTGTTCAATCACTTCACTTACACGTCTTACCATCTCATTGACATGTTCTCTTCTGCTATTGGCTACAACACCATCTGGCCCTTCTCCGGCTGGAAGTGGATAACCTGATGGATAGAAATAATCATCAAAATGAATACCATCTACATTATAGTTTCTAATAATTTCTTCTATTGTATCTTCTATATGTTGTTTAACACCTTCTACTTCTGGATTATAGTAAAGTGCATTATTATAAGTTATAACCCATGATGGATTAAGTCTTGCTGGATGCCCCTCACTTAGAGCACTTAAATCTGTTCCTGAAGATGTAATGCGATAAGGATTCAGCCATGCATGAATTTCCATTCCTCTTTTATGTGCTTCCTCTATCATAAATGCTAATGGGTCATACCCTGGATATTTTCCCTGTACACCTGTTAATACATCTGACCATGGATTAATAGCTGAATAATAAAGTGCATCAGCCTTTGGCCTTACTTGTACCATCACTGTATTAATACCCATATCTTCTAATTGTTCAAGCTTCTGTATAAACTCTGCTTGCTGCATAGCAGCATTATCTTTTACTTTTGGAAAGTCAATATTACTTACTGTAGCAATCCATACTGCACGCATTTCTTCTTGGTACTGCCTAGCAAATGTCTGGCTACCAGCTAAATTGCCCATTAATATGACCATCAATAGCATTGCTATTACTTTTTTCATAAGTTTTCTCCTTTATGTAATATAAATCTCCTTATAATTAAGACGTATTTCTTACCTTTTATGTTCCTAAATCTACATTTTTACCTCATTATTATATACCAAATATTACATTCCTTTCAAATAGACGAAAATAATTATAGTGATGTTTAACTTTCTTACAACAAAAAAAGAGCACTTATGTACTCCTATTCTTGTTTTCGATATTTAATTTATAAAGGTGATATAAATTAATAAATACAATAATCAAATTAGCTACAGCTACTGGATAGGCATGCACCAGTAATCCATAGATTACAAATAGTAAACACCCTATAGAATTAATAATTCTAAGCTTCCCAACATCTGTCATTAATAATGAAATGGCAATAACTGCTGATGCTGCATAACCTATCCATTCAACTAAAGGAATACCAAACATCTAAATCATCCTATCTTCACATGATATAGTCTGTTTTAGTATTCGATATCTTATTATTTTTATTCACATGTATAGTAGCAACGTTTTGGTGAAGTAATAGCCTCTTCTGCTTTTAAAGCTTTAATAGCTTTATCGATTTCTTTCTTGTCTACCCCTAAGCTCTCAGCGATCTCGCCAGCTTTCATAGGCTCTGCATTATTTTTTAAGAGTTCTACTACCTTATCTTTTGTTTCCATAAAACATCCTCCTTATTACATATACTTTTTATATAATTTGAGCATACCTTATTAATAATTTGCTGTCAATAATAATTATTGACTATTATTTAAATCATTTTATAACTCTCCAATTATTTTTCATAGCTATTTCTTTTAACCCTTCATCTGGCCTAACTGCAACAGGGTACCCTACTAACTCTAGTATATTACGATCATAAGAACTATCTCCATAAGCTGTACTTTCTTCCCAATTAATCGCCTTGCCTTGCATGCTTTTCAATAGCTTTTGAACCTTACGCTTTCCTGTAGCAATATCCAATCCATCTATAGCCACTTTCTCCTGAACTATATGACTTTCTTCTATAGGCGTGCCTATCACCTGGTCTATCTTAATAGCCTCTGCTACATACTCTAAAATAGGTGTATAGCAGCCAGATAATAGAATAGTATAATACCCTTCAGCTTTGCATTTTTTCACTTCCTGAACAATTGCTATATTTAAGTTTTCAATAACCTTTTCTGCTACATCACTCAAGAATCGGCTCAGAATCTCCTTATCCATTCCATTAAACATTTGAATAAAGAGTAAGGCCGCTTCTTTTCTAAATTGTTCTTTATCATAATCCTTTATAAGAGGATTTTTGTATTTTAATACTTTACCCATTACTCTCATGTAGTATTTGGAATAAGCTCCTTTAGGATAACCTGCTTTTACATAGTATTTCATAAAAAATGGTATAGTTTGCTCTGGAAATAAAGTTCCATCAAAATCAAAAATTGCTAACTTCATTTTTTTCTCCTTCGTATGAATCTATATATTTTATCATTACTAAGCAAGGATTGGCTTCACCCCATAGAGTGCTTAGTACCTCAAGTTTTTTAAAGCCCATCTTTTTATAAAAAGCCCTTGTTTTTGCATAATGTCTATCTGGATGACTTTCGTCTAATGTTTTCACCTGTAAGAATGCTATTCCTCTATCTAAACAGAACTTAAAGCATTCTTCCATTAGCATTTTGCCTATACCTTGACTGTGATATACTTCCTTGACCCCCATCACATAGACTTCTGCTGCATCTTCACTATGCTGTTTAATAGCTATAAATCCTATAGTCGTTTCTCCTTCTAGTACTGCCCAAAAAGGCATGTGGCTACTGTCTTCAATATACTCCTCTGTGGATTCGGGAATTCCAAACCAAGCTGGTAAGCCCTCTAATATCTCTCTTGAAACTTGTTTTTTTATCTTACTCTCTTTAATTTCTTCAATATGCATCCTGATCTCCTTACAGCCTAATCTGTATGTAACTCTATTCATTTCATTCATTACTACTTTCTAAAATCTTATTAAGCGCTCTATTAACTTCATTATTTAATAAAATTTTTGGTTGATCATTATCATCTATCCCCCTAGCTCTAACAAGTCCCTGTCCGATTTGCTACTCACTTATTCCTTCCCTTATTCCTAGGTTTACAGGCAAAAACTGATACTCTGTAAGGATTATTTTCCTATCCTATGTACTTAATACTTCTATTTTATACTATTTATTTTAATTAATCTTTATTTGATAGACAATTTAGCAAAAAAATGTCTTGTAAAGGCCATTCATAGTGGCCTGTTACAAGACATTTCATTCCTATTTATCTTAAACCTTTTGAAGTTCTAACACTTGGGAGATAATTTCTTGAAGTTCTTTCTACAAATACTCTATCTCCTTCTACATTAACATCTGTAAAGATTACTTGATCTTCACCTTCTACTACTTCTTTAGAAACAGCAATTGCTTCTTTATCTTCTAATGCATTATAAAGTGCAACAACATCACCTTTTTTCACATTGTTAATTACAACACGTCCGTCTGCTGAAAACTCAATTTCTGAAGGTAATACTTTTCTAGATTGATCTGGGTAAGCTTCATCAAAGAGTTCAAATGCATAAATACGCGTATGTCCATTACCATTGATACTTGTTTGAGCTGGTTCAATAATTTGTAATCTTACATATCTTGCATCTGTTGCATCAAAGAGCATATGTGTTACTTCATTTGCTGCATTATCTACTACTTCATCTACTACTTTGAAGTTCTCGCCATCAATACTTGTTAGGATTTGGAACTCACGAGTATTCCATACTTGTGTTTCTTTAGCTTCAGGATGTCCACAGTTTACAACACGGTATTGTTTAATATTCTTAACTTCTTGTAGGTCTAATGTGATGTATGGATGATGATCTCTTGAACACCATTTACGTCCAGCGATTTGACCTGTAATAACGTTCTCACATGCTTCGTATTCACTTGCATCTCCTGTACTGGTTACAGTTACACCAAGTGAGCTTAAAGCAATATTTTTCTTATCATAATGTAATGTGAGTGGTGCATTTTCAATACCTACTGCTACAGCAACCGTTCCAATTATTTCTCTTACGAATGGTTTAATGACATGTGTTGCTACATCTACTACAAAGTATTGTTCTCTACCATCTTTAAAGCGAAGTACTTTACAGTCATCCATTGCATGAAGATCGCTTAATGCTGCTTCATTGTAAAGTTCTACTTTAAGTGCATCATTTGCTC
>JAHLFD010000216.1:0-10207 GCA_018883975.1 Candidatus Niameybacter stercoravium | reverse complement strand
TGTATAGATAGAGATGTTTTAATATGAAGTTATCCCCAATCCATTTAAACTAAGAGGATAAAGTGCGAAATAAAAATCTTAAAGGTGTTACATTTTTTGATTTGACTGTGTCTAAGGGGAGAAAGGGGGATAGGAGATGGAAAGTATTATAGAGATTGAACAACAAGAAATCGTAGAAATTGAGAGAATGATGAGAGAGTATGGTGATACACTTTTACGAATGTGTATCATTTACTTGAAAGATAGAGCATTAGCAGAAGATGCAGTACAAGAAACATTTATTAAAGTCTATCAGAAATATTATACTTTTAATCAAATATTAGAGGAAAAGACATGGATTATGCGTATTGCTATTAATGTTTGTAAAAATTATATGCGTACAAGTTGGTTTAAAAGAGTTAAGACTGGTTTAGATTTAGAAACGATTTCTAAAGAGCGTATAGACCAGAATTTTATTGAAAGAGAGAGGCAAAAACAAATTTTAAGTGAGATTGCCGAATTAGAACGTAAATATAAAGAAGTCATTCTCCTTTACTATTATCAAGAAATGTCTACAAAAGAGATTGCAAGCATTTTACATATTAAAGAAGGCACAGTAAGAGTGAGGCTACAGAGGGCAAGGCAAAAGTTAAGTGTACAATTAGAGGAGGGTGAGAAGTTATGAAAGAAGTTTATAATCTAAAAAAGGTTATAGATAAGCAACTCAAAGAAGTGCATCTTAACGCACAGCTTGAAGAGTCTATAAAAGCCAAGTGTCTAGATAGGAGTACGCAGGCAAGAAAGAAAATATATAGCGTACCTAAAGCTTTAGCACATGTGGCAGTATGGATAATAGGTATCCTATTTGTCTTTTCAGGAACTGCCTATGCCATAAACCATGTAGAAGGCTTTAGTATGTTTATAGGAGAGAAGGTACTCAAAAATATAGCTCCTCATGTACAGACTATTAATAAAGGGGATCATCAAAAAGAAGTTAAAATGGTTGTAGAAGCAGCCATAGCAGATCATTACAATTCTCTTCTTGTTTTTAGTTTTATTAATGAAGGTGAGAAACCCTGGACAGAAGGGGTTAAAGTAGGAGAGTGGGATGATTCATGGTCACAATCAGGCAAATATGGACCGCCTATTCTTTCGGAGGATGGCAGGAAACTGACTTATTATGTGGAAGGTAGTGGAAATGAAGATATACTAGAAGGTAAAAAGCTTAGACTAAAAGCAAGTAATATCATTCAAAGAGTAGAAGTGGAAGAAGAAATTGATATACCGTTAGGTGATTTATTTCAGGCACATAACACGGTACTCGATACAATAGATTATGATTATCCACCCCATAGTAAATATCTTTATATGAAATTAGATAGGTTATTACACAGAGAAATAGGTGATTCTCAAAGAATTGTATTAAGAGAAGAGCCGCTTGTGACTTTTGAGTATGTAGGGTTAATTCAAGACTCAAGGCTTGAAAATCCTATGAATCCAGATGGAGGTTTAACCCTTTATACAAGAAATGCAAGTGATAAATATTGGACAGGCACAAGTCATGATTATGTCATAGGAACTATTTCAGAAATAACAGATATACGAACAGGTAAGGTCTATACGGCACATCAAAGAAGTATAAATTATGATATGGCAACTTTATGGAGAGGAAGCCTAGGGACAAGTCAGTTTAGTGAGATCATGGACCCAGCTGATATACCTTATCTAAAAGCTACAAAAGTAACTTATGAGGTGCAGGAAGTCCTTACAAAACAAGACTGGAAAGTGGAATTTGATGTGCAAGATACAACGACCATAGAGCCTATTCAGCTTAATTTAGGTTTTGCTGCAAATGGAGAATCGATTCAGATTCAGCAGATGAATATATCCGTAATGGGGATTACCTTAACAGGAACAAAAACAGGAAGGCCAAAAGATCCTAAGAAGGATTCAATCTATGAACAGATAAAAGTAGAGATGCATATGCAAGATGGTAGTATCATTCCATTTATAAATAGTGATACGACTAGTAGTAAAGATAAGTTTAAAGCTACCTGTGTAGTTTTAGATGATAAACATGATAGGGTGTTCTTAGACATAGAGAAGATAGACAAAATCTTTATTAATGGAGAGCAGGTATGGTCTGCATCACCAAGTATGTAAAAAGAGTGTTCACTTAGCAAAAGTGAACACTCTTTTTTTAGCTAGTCATAGCTTAACTATAAGATTTTTTTAATGCTTTAAGGAGGACTTTTTTATCCTTTTTATAAGGGGTAACAGGGCAAATGGTTTTATCTGTAACACCCATTAATTTATAAATAGCCATACGTGCTGCACGGACAGAATACTCTTCAGTAAAGACCATATCTTCAGGAATTTCAACGAATTGGCTAATCATAGCAAAGTTGGTTGAACCTTGTGGAATGACTTGTGGGCGGTCTGTCATTTTACGAGGTTGGAATTGAGCGTCAATATAAGGCATCATACAAGGAATAACATTCACGACATCTGCCATAATCTCATCTAAATGATCTTCCCAGTGGAAGTGATGAATAAGCTCTGTAAGGATTTCTTCGCCTGTACAATCACGCATAGCTTTTTTTACATAGTTGCCTGTTTTATCTGTATATAGGCCATAGCCCCAGAAGATAGTTGTATCAGCTGGTTGATTTTTAAAGTGTGGCTGTGCTGCAACGACAATACTCATAAGCCAGTTAGAATCCTTGAAGGTCATAAGGGCACCACTTCCAGGAATATTGCCTGAGAATTGTTCAATCATTTTAAGAAGTTTATTACCTTTGCAAGTTACAGTAAAGCTTTCCCAGTTGGTTTCATCTGGATGCCCAAAGAAAGGTTCAGGATTGCCAAGCCCTTCTCTCTTAGCAGCCACTTTGGCCCAAAGGTCACCAGAGATAGGGTTTGTTGGGTTATAAGGGGCTGGTGTATACATATCGCCAAGAGTTGCACTATCTGTCATACATCCGTTAGTCATAATGCAAAGGTCTTGGTCTTGTAACGTAATAATTTCTTCGCCTTCACTTGTCTCAAGGTGAATAGCAGTTACAGTAATAGAGTGGCCTTCTTTAAAATCAAGGTCTGTTACTGTAGCATTAGTATGGAAGTTCACACCATAGCCTTCTAAGTAAGTGCGTAGTGGTAAAATGACAGAGTCATATTGGTTATAAGGTGTACGTGTAACCCCTTCAAGTGTTTCAATACGTGAGAATTCAAAAATCATGCGTTCCATATAGCGTTTGAATTCAAAGAGACTAGACCATTTTTGGAAGGCAAAAGTAGTTTGCCACATATACCAGAAGTTGGTTGTAAAGAAATGAGGACTTTCTGCAAACCATTCTTCAATGGTCATATCATCAAGAGTTTCTTCTGGCGTAATCATAAGTTTACCAAGAAGAAGACGGTCTTGTGTATCAAAGCCCATACTTGTTACATCTTGAATTACACCTTCTTTATCAATAAGACGTGCCTGTGCATGAGTTGGATGTAAGTGGTCAAAGTTTAGAATTTCTTCTGTAACACTCATGCCTGGCATATCAAGAGAAGGAATAGAAGAGAAAAGCTCCCAGAAGTTTTCGTAAGTCTCTTCGTTAAGCATACGACCACCACGGCATACGAAGCCATTTGTTACATTACCAGCCCCATCGTTGCTGCCGCCAAGTATATTCATACCTTCAAAGATGTGAATGTTACTTCCTGGGAATTTACAGTCGCGAATAAGATAAGCAGCACCTGCTAAAGAAGCAAGACCACCACCTACAAAGTACACTTGTCTGTCACTATGGTCAGGATAGTTGCTAAGAAGAGGTGTCATTTTATGTGTGTTTTTTTTCTTATTAGTATGATGCATGGCAAAAGCCGCAGCACCTGTAATAGCACCTACAGTTAAAAGAGCGCCTAAATGATTTTTTTTCATATGAAATACCCCCGATTCTTTAAGTTGTTAAGCTGTTTATAGGCCTAGTATATAGAAGGTTAAGAAAGTTGTAATTAGACAAAAAGGAGAATTTGTATAAGAACTAGACAAAAGTGAAAATGTGTATATATATCTTCAAGCTCTATAGGCCTAAACTAAGTTTAAATGAAAGAAAGGGGATTATAAGATGAGTTTGGAGACAAAATTAAAGCAGGTTACGCTTAGTGTGTCTCTTCGCCATTTATTGAGAAATAAGGCGAAATCTAAAGAGCGTACCTGCCGTAATATGATTGAGTTAGGGAAAGGATTAAGTAAAGTTACACCTTCAGAAGGTGAGCTAAGTAGACTCTATCAAGAGCTTTTAAAAATGATAGATGAAAAAGATGAAGATGAGCTTAAAAAATGGATGATAGGTGTTTTTAAGCTATAGAAGCCTTTCGTGTTCTTTGATATAGAAATTATAGCCAAGTTGTTCACTGTGGCGTGCAAGTTTTTTAAAGTTCTTAGCAACCTCTTCGGGTGGCTGTTCCATATTGGACTGAACCCAAGAAAGAATAACACCACAAATGCCATAAGCATAGAATTCTGAGAAAAACTGCTTTTGCTGTGCTTGTACTTTATGCTGGGTATCTAAAGCATTAATAGCTTCTGTAAAGAGGGTGGCAGTAATTTCTAAAAGATAGTCCATAAAATAGCGGCTGTCATGCTTGATGGTATGACAATAAAACGTCTGATCCTTCTTCATAATATTTAATAGAAGAAGGATTTTTTGATCCCAATTTTCAAAAGTAATATCTTCTACTACAAAAGCAAAGCCTTCTGTATAGTAAATCCAAGTAAGGAGCTCATATTTATCTTGAAAGTGATAATAAAAAGTTTGCCTGTTAAGCCCACAGGCTTTTGTAAGGTCTGCTATTGAAATTTTATCAAAAGGTTTCTCGAGAATGAGGCTTTTAAGTGCTGTAGCAATAGCTTTTTTGGTAATAAGTGATTCTGACATAGGCCCCTCCTTTGTAAGTTAATATGAAAATACTATAGCAGATTCTATTGCGGCCTATCAAGTTCCCCTAGAGATTTTTCGCTAAACATAATGGTTATGGCATAGACATGTTCATAGTTGTGCTTTTCATAGACCTCAGGCTTATAAAAATGCTCTAGAGTGTAAGAGCTAACTACATTTTGAGAAGTTAGTATTTGCATAACCAGTGGGATTTCTTTTCTAAAATAGAAATTGTTAAGTTTATAAGACTATTTGTTAAAAAACAACTTACAAAGTTAAATCGAGTTTAAATATATTGTCATACTTAAAAGAATATTATAACGTATTAGATATAAAAGTTTAAATAGAAATATAAAAAGATTAGATTAAAGAAGAGGTATAAAAAAGATGGACAATATTAAAGTGATTATATGTGATTTAGATGGAACCTTATATCAAGACAGACAATATTATAAACGATTTATTTCTCATCTTTTGAAAGGAAGTGTATTTGAAGAGTTTGAAGCGCTTATTCAAGCAAAAGCTGATGCTATCATAGAAGGTAAGGATAAGTTTTTATTAGGGCATCTTTATGATAGGACAATGGACTTAACAGGTAAAACATTAGAAGAGAGATTAGATATTGAACCTATTGTAAATATAGATGGACATTTTGAAAACTATTTAGATAGAAAGTATGGATTCATAGGGGATGGATGGAGTATAGTCTTTATGCTTGCTAGCCAATTAGGCATAGCAAAAGAAGTAGTAGATAGAGCCTTTGCTAAGGTAAGAGAAGAAATGCTTATGCCTGAGTATGCTATAGAGGTCAATGAGCAGCTTGTGCAGGTTCTAGGTGAACTTGCTAAGTACACAGAGGGGATGTATATGATGACGAATACAGCTAGGCCAGAAGCAATCGATTTTACCAAGTATATTAACTTAGAGGATAAATTTAACATCATTCACTATGGGGCAGATAAGCCTTTTGGTCTTATGGAGCACTTACCAGGCATCCTTAAAAATCATCATATAGAGGGTTCAGAAATATTAGCTATTGGGGACCATGGCTATAATGACCTTTATCCTGTTAAAGCTATTGGAGGTCATACCATTTTAACTTCCCCTTATGATATTCATGATCATGTAGATTGGTCAGTACGTGTTCATACATTAGAACAATTAAGAGAGCAGTTAGAAGAAGTTTTAGTCTACTGCAAGAAGAGAGAAAGTGCTTAATGATAATGGCATGATGTCAAGTTCATTCGATATAGAAGGAAGAGAGAAAGTTTTGATGAGGACTATTTACAAAGAGATAGTCCTCGTTTTGATTTATGAGTCAAAACTCTATTTATCATAAATTTAATATAAAAAAACAATTATTTAACCTAAAGTTCCTCAGAGTTTAATAAAACCTCTTTAAAATAGGCCTTGTAACAGCAGAAGAGAATAAAGTTAGACCAATAAGGGAGGACTTATGTCAGAGATTTGTTTAAAGAATATAAGAAAGACTTATGAGAACGGAACAACCGTTATTGAAAATCTAAATTTAAAAATTGAGTCAGGTAGCTTTACAGTATTAGTAGGGCCTTCTGGGTGTGGTAAATCAACTACATTAAGAATGATCGCGGGCTTAGAAGATACAACAGATGGAGAAATTTATATTGATGGCAAACTGATGAATCATGTAGAGCCAGGAGATAGGGATATTGCTATGGTATTTCAAAACTATGCTTTATATCCGACTATGACGGTGAAAGGCAATATTGAGTTTGGTCTTATTAATGCCAAAGTACCTAAGGCAGAGAGAGAACGTCTTATTGAAGAAATCGCAGGCATTGTGGATTTAACAGAACATCTTCATAAAAAACCTTCCCAACTATCTGGTGGGCAAAGACAACGTGTAGCCTTGGCAAGAGCCATGGTGAAGAAGCCAAAAGTATTCTTAATGGATGAACCTTTAAGTAATTTAGATGCTAAATTACGTAATCAAATGCGATCAGAGCTTATTGAGCTTCATCATAAATTAGGAGTGACTTTTGTATATGTAACACATGACCAAGTGGAAGCCTTATCTATGGCAACAGATATTGTACTCATGGAAAAAGGTGTGATTAGACAGCACAGTACGCCTCATGAAATCTATGCATCCCCTCAAAATATTTTTACAGCACAATTTATTGGGACACCGGAGATGAATATCTTAACAAGAGACAAGGTTAACAAATGTCTAGAGCTACAACCAGAAGTAGGCTATATAGGTTTTAGGCCTTCTAAAGTGAAAATCTATGAAGAAGGCGATGAGACAAAAGAAAAGTTCGTATTTAAGGGTTCTGTTTTAACAAGAGAGATGCTTGGTTCAGAAGTTATTTATCGTATTCAAACTAAGATGGGTGTTATAGCCATTAAGGTATTTAATGATGTAGAACTTGAAATAGAAGATGAAGTAAAGCTTTCTCTTGCTTATAAACATATGTATGGATTTGACTACAATAAAGATAGAATTCAGGGGAGTATATTATGAAAAAAGCTATTAAGACTCTGAAGCCTTATTTATTTGTGGCACCGGCACTTATCGTTTTTATTGTGTTTTCTATTTATCCTATTTTAAATACTATTTTCCTTAGTTTTTATGAATGGGATATGATTTCACCGACTAAAGAATTTGTAGGTATTAAAAACTATCAAACTTTATTTAGAGATGTAAAGTTTTATCAAACCCTATCCAATACCTTTGTGTATATGCTATTAACGGTTGGATTAGGTGTGATTTTAGCTATAGCCTTAGCTTTATTCTTAAGGAAGGATACACGCATTAATAAATTTATGCAAAATCTCATTTTTACACCTTATATTGTATCCCTTGCCTCTATTTCATTCTTATGGATGTGGCTTATGAATAATGACTTTGGACTACTTAACTATCTTTTATCCCTAGTGGGGGTAGGACCTATAGATTGGCTAGGTAATCCTAAAGTGGCCTTAATCTCACTTGTAATTATTTCTGTATGGAAGACGCTAGGGTACAATACGCTTATTATTTTATCAGCCCTTCAAAGTATACCAAAGCATTTGTATGAAGCGGCATCTTTGGATAAAGCAACTAAAAGGCAAACCTTCTTTAAAATTACCTTGCCTATGATTTCGCCTACACTCTTTTTCTTAACCATTGTAAGTATTATTGCCTCATTTAAAGTTTTTGAGACTATTCAAATCATTACAAATGGAGGGCCTCAAAATAGTACCAATACTCTTGTGTATTCCATTTATGAATATGGATTCCAGTTCTATAAGATTGGGTATGCATCAACCATTGGTGTGGTACTCCTTGTAATTATCTCCATTTTTACAATCATTTACTTTAAGTTACTTTCTAAGAAAGTTCATTACCAATAGGAGGCAGTATGAAAAGGATTAAACAACTTCCAAGATTTATGGTGACAGTGATTTTATTTCTCATATTTTTCTTTCCGTTTTATTGGATGTTTATCACATCTGTCAAAACTTTAGGGGAGACTGTTATTTTCCCACCGAGTATGTGGCCAGAAGTTTTTCAGTGGCAAAACTTCCAGCAAGCTTTTAATTCTATACCTTTTATGCATTATCTTAAGAACAGTATCATCATTACAATAAGTGTACTTGTTTTACAAATGCTTACCATTGTTCCAGCAGCTTATGCCTTTGCTAGGTATGAGTTTAGAGGGGATAAACTTATCTTTGGGATTATTATGATTACTATGATGATTCCAGGACAGCTTGTTTTCCTACCTTTATTCGTTATGTTTTCTAATATGGGACTTATTAATAAATTGCCAAGTCTTATTTTACCGTTTGCTTCTAGTGCCTTTGGCATCTTTATGTTAAGGCAAACTTTTAAACAAGTTCCAAAAGAGCTGATTGAAGCAGCTAAACTAGATAAGGCAGGGGAGTTTAAAATCATTACTAAAATTATGCTACCTCTTGCTAGACCGACTCTTACAACGTTAGCTTTATTAACCTTTATTAGTACATGGAATGATTATTTCTGGCCTTTAACGTTAACTACAAACGATAGTGTTAGAACATTACCAGTAGGAATTGCTTCCTTAAGACAGATTGAAAGTGGTGTAAACTATCATATTTTAATGGCAGGTAATGTCATGCTGGTTATACCGATTTTAATTGCATTCCTATTTGCACAAAAACAAATTATTAAAGCTTTTACCTATTTAGGGGATAAATAAAATTTGAATACTCATAAAAGGAGAATGAAAATGAATAAAAATCTTTTTAGAAAAATGTTAGGTGCTTCACTTATTGCTATGATTTCTATAAATACAGTAGGATGTGCATCAGGCCAGGCCGCTGAGGCACAAAGTAGTGTGAAAAATACTCAGAAAGGAAGCAATCAGGAAGGTGATCTAATTGAATTAGAATTTTGGTACTCTTGGCAAGATAAAGTAGCCGAAAATAACCAAGAGCTTACTGAAAAATTTAATGAAACCGTTGGCAAAGAAAATAATATTCGTATTACAGCTGAATACCAAGGTAGCTATGATGAATTACATACAAAACTTAAAAGTGCTTTCATTGCCAATGAACAACCAGCTATTTCTGTAATGGAGATTGCCAGTATTAAAAGCTTTGCTGATGCAGGCATGATTGAACCTTTAGAGAACTATATTAGTGATGAAAAAGAAAGTCAATTCTTACCGGGATTAATGGATAATTCTTATGTAGATGGTAAGCTCTATGGCGTACCTTACTTAAGAAGTACACCTATTTTCTACTATAACAAAACGTTATTTGATCAGGCAGGCATTACCAGTGCACCAACCAATTGGGAAGAGCTTGCAAGTACTTCTAAACAACTTGAAAGTATTGGTGTAAAAGGTTTTGGATTCCTTAATGATATTTGGCATTTTGAAGCATACACACAAGGTAATGGTGGAAATATAGTGAATGCAGATGAAACAGAAGCTATCTTTAATCAGGTACCTGCGGTTGAGGCTGTAGAGTTCTTAAAAGAAGGTATAGAAAAATATAACTTTAAATATTATAGTGGTAACAATGCAAGTGATACACGTACAACTGAAATTATGAATCAAAAAATTGGTATGTGGGTGGACTCTACAGGATCTCTTAATAATACGTTAGATATTGCGGGGCAAAATGGTTATGAAATTGGTACAGCTTTTATCCCATGTGGCAAAGAATATAGCGTACCAACAGGGGGATGTAATATTGTTATGACTTCTAAATTAACCGATGAAGAAAAAGAGGCAGCAGCACTTTTTATTAACTTTATGACAGAAGAAGAACAAGTAGTGTATTCACAT